>JBIKKR010000145.1:0-7546 GCA_044360225.1 Bdellovibrionota bacterium
GATCTGACGCGTCGTTTTCTTAGCCTCTGTCTTGCGGGAGTTATCACCGTGACATCTTCAGGTTGCAGTAGCTCGTACACAACACCGGTGGCGGTTGGTGGGGTAAGTGGCGCCGCGGCTGGTGCTGGTACGGGAGCGATCATAGGAGCTGTTATTTCAAACGGGGATGTGGCGGCCAGTGCGCTTATGGGGGGTGCGATTGGATTACCCGTCGGATTGGCTCTCGGGGCACTGTACCACTACAACAGCGAGCCTAAGGTAGCTGAGCGAAAAGGGGAGATTATCCGCCGCAACCAAGAGGAGATATTTGCGCGTCAACGTGAACTCGATGCTCTTCGCGAAGACCTACGGAATGAGAGCTATCAGGGCAATCCTCCTGAGTCGCAGCGCCAGTATCATTACAACGGGAATACGCTCGGGAACTACTATCGGTAGGTCGGGGAAGACTGCCCACTTGACTCCTTATTGCTAATGCATTATTAGTAGCGACAAGCGAATGCATTACAAGGCCCCCTGTGGAAACTAAGACACGTAGTACCAAGCAGAAACGTTTAATCTGGTCGATCGTTGAACAGGCTGGACGGCCTCTAAGTCCTAGTGAGGTGCACTGTGCAGCGCTTGAGATTTTGCCGCAAGTGAGCCTTGCGACGATTTACCGAATTCTCAAGAGTTTGCAGGACGAGAAACAGGTTGTTTCTGTTTCTCTCCCAGGTGCTCCGGACCGATATGAGACCAAGGCACGTGCCGACCAGCACCACCACCATTTTCACTGTGATCGGTGCGGGAAGGTGTTTGATGTCCCAGGCTGCGGCCTTCGCGTTGATGCACATGTTCCAGCGGGATTCTCAATTCAACGCCACGAAGTGGTGCTTTATGGTCAGTGTAATGGATGTTCGCTATAAGCGAGAAATTGGGGTAGTGCAATGAGGATTTCTATTCAGTTTATCCGTGGAATACTCGTCTTGTGGAGCTGTGGTTTGTTCATCACGCACTCGTACGCCGATGACGCAGGGATCGAGGGTCACTCAGATCCTGAGTATCACCTTGATAAAGTTGTCGTTGAGTCCTCAGCGCTACAGGACACACTTTTTAACTCAGCGCAGTCAGTCTCTGTAATGACCGGCATCGACCTGGATGAGAAGGCCCGTAACAATCTGGGAGATACCCTCGCTGCAGAGCCTGGTATTACTTCCTCAAGCTTTGGACCAGGGGCAGGTCGTCCAGTAATTCGGGGTATTGGCGGAGATCGCATCCGAATCCTTGAGAATGGCGTGGGCACTCTCGATATATCAAGTGTGAGCCCCGATCATGCTGTAACGGTTGAGTCTACCCTGGTAGATCGGATCGAGGTGGTTCGTGGACCAGCTTCGCTGCTGTACGGTACCAGTGCTGTAGGTGGAGTCGTGAATGTATTCGACAATCGAATTGCCGAGAAGATGCTCGACAAGCCAGTATCTGGAACTGCTGAGATTCGGGGAGAGTCAGTAGATCGGACTCGGGCGGGAGTTTTGAGCCTCGATGCGCCAACTGGACCATTTGTATTTCATGTAGACGGGTTTACCCGCCGCTCTGATGATTACGACATTCCTGGGTTTGCTCGTACCGCACAGCAGCGCGAGAGCAAAGATGTAGAGTATCCTGAGCCCACAGGCAAAGTTCCGTTTAGTGCAACAGAGAGCGACAACATCACCCTGGGATCCTCGTATATCTTTGATAAGGGATTTGTTGGTGCAGCAGTTAGTGAGTTTAATACAACCTACGGCGTCCCTAACGGAGAACCGGATGTAAGCGTCGATGCCCGTAGACAGAGAGTGGATGTTCGGGCTGGCGTTCGTGAAACGGGAGGTTTGATTGAATCGCTGACGACTCGCATGGGAATAGTTGACTACGATCACACTGAATACGAGGGGAGTGAGGAAGGTACGAAGTTTCGGCAGAACGGGTTTGATGGTCGTCTAGATCTCACTCATCGCGAAGTGTCCTCAGTTCGTGGCGCCTGGGGTCTCCAGCTGCAAGATTCGAGCTTTGAGGCGATCGGCGAAGAAGCGTTCCAGCCGCCAACCGACACCACGACCTACTCTATGTTCGGATTAGAAGAGCTACTAGTAAGCGATTCGCTTACGCTGCAGCTTGGGGGGCGTTATGATTGGAACCGAGCTTCTACATCCGGGTTTGAGGCAGGTAGTGAGGATGACCTCGACGTAGACCTGAACACCTTTAGCCAGTCAGCCGGGGCGGTGTGGGATTTTATCCCTGACTACGCGCTAGCGCTGTCAGTAGCCCACACAGAGCGAGCACCGACGGGACAGGAACTGTTTGCTGATGGGCCGCATGTCGCAACCGGCGCGTACGAGATCGGCGATGCAGATCTCGGTATCGAGCGCTCGTTGGGAACAGATCTCACGATACGCAAGAAGGAAGGCACGATTCGAGGGTTCCTCGGTGCGTTCTATAACCGGTTCTGGGATTACATTAGCCTCAATCCTACCGGAGACGAGAAGGATAACCTTCCAGTATACACCTTTCAGGCCGTAGATGCTGATTTTTATGGCTTTGAGTCTCAGGTAGCACTCTTCTTGGTTGATCGACCGGGGGAGGAGTTCTCGTTTGATCTCCAACCAGACTACGTATGGGCTCAAGATCGTGATAATGACGAGAGCCTCCCGCGCATGACTCCATTTCGGCTGAAGCTCGGAACAACCTATTATCACAAAGAGCTGCTGCGAGCGCGTCTTGAGCTGCAGCAGGTGTTTGCGCAGAACAGAACAGCCGAGTTCGAGACTGCAACCGATGGCTATACGATGCTTAATCTCTACCTGAGCAAGGAGCTCGGAAGCAATGTGGAGCTCTTCTTGAGAGGGACAAATCTCCTCTCGGAGAAGGCACGTAATCACGTCTCTTTTATTAAAGACGTAGCTCCACTTCCTGGGGCATCAGCGATGGCGGGTGTGAGGGTGAGGTTTTAACCGCCCCTACACCAACCCTCTCAGCTGCTCTGCCTTATCGGTCTTCTCCCACGAGAAGCTGCCGTCAGCGCCCGCCTCGCGACCGAAGTGGCCGTAGGCGGCAGTTGACCGATAGATTGGCTTGAGCAGATCGAGAGTTTTGATGATACCACGCGGAGTTAGATCAAACGTCTTGTCGATAGCCTTGACGATCGCATCCTCACCAACTTTGCCCGTGCCGAATGTATTCACATACAGCGACACTGGTTTCGCAACGCCGATTGCATAGGCCACCTGGACCTCGCACTTCTCAGCTAGCCCAGCAGCTACCACGTTCTTGGCGATGTAGCGGGCAGCGTACGCGGCAGAGCGATCAACCTTTGACGGATCCTTTCCAGAGAATGCACCACCTCCATGACGGCTGTATCCACCGTAGGAATCTACGATAATCTTACGTCCAGTAAGTCCGCAATCACCGACTGGGCCGCCAACGACGAATCGACCGGTTGGATTGATCAGGTACTTGGTTTTGTTTGAGAGGAGATTTGTTGGTACGACCCGTTTAACGATCTCTTCTACGATATACTCCTCAACCTGTTTTAGCGTTGCTGACTCTGCGTGTTGAGATGAGACCACTATGGTATTTATCGAGTGTGGTTTGCCGTCTCTGTATTCAACGGTAACCTGACTCTTCGCATCAGGCTTCAGAAACGATCCACTTTCGTTACGACGAGCGCGCGAAAGCGAGCGCATAATCTGGTGCGAGAGCGCGATCGGCAACGGCATCATTTCGGGGGTTTCGTTACAGGCAAATCCAAACATTAGCCCCTGATCGCCAGCCCCTTGCTCTTTGTGTAACCCTTCATCCTCGTTTACACCCATGCTGATGTCTGCCGATTGTTGACTTATAAAAGTCATCACTGAGCAGCCTTGTGCATCGAATCCGAGCGCGGGATCGTTGTACCCGATATCAGCGATCACTGAGCGAGCAAGGCGCTCGTAGTTTACGGTGTGCGAGGAGGTGATCTCGCCGGCTAAAATAACTACATCGTTCTTGACGAGAGCCTCACATGCTACCCGCGAGCGCGGGTCGTGCTTTAAAAACTCATCGAGGACTGAGTCGCTTAGTTGATCTGCAACTTTATCCGGATGTCCTTCGCCAACGGATTCAGAGGTAAAGAGAAAGTCTTGTAAAGCCATATGCTAGATCCTTCCATAGATTAACTACATTCGCCGAAGCATAAGCCGGAGACCAAGGGGCGAGCAAGTTAAAAGTAAGCGGTGCAGGGCATCGCAGATATCATTCAGTTAAAAAAGCCACAAATGCGCCGGAAGAGCTGTTATTCCCGTATGTCTCGGTGATGAACACTGACTAAGTAGGGCTGCTCTTTCATAGAGCCGCATACAGCTTTGGATAAAGCTTGGGAGAGCGCTTCCGCAATCGCCACAGATCGATGTTGGCCCCCAGTGCAACCGATTCCGATATTGACATAGGCCTTGCCTTCGATTTGGTATTTAGGGAGGAGAAACGTGAGTAGGTCCCTGTAGCGATTGACGAATTCAGTTGCATCAGGAGAGCGAAATACGTACTCACGAACTCGCTCGTCTTTGCCGGTAAGACTTCGGAGCGAATCAATAAAATGCGGATTAGTTAAGAAGCGAACATCGGCAACGAGATCGCAGTCAATAGGCACTCCGTGCTTGAAGCCAAAAGAGAGGAAATTCACCCGCAAGGTGTAGCTACTCTGCACACCGAGAGAGCTGAGGAACTCTCGGAGCCTGCGTTTGAGCTCGTGAACTGTGTAGTCAGAGGTATCCAGGACGAGATCTGCCCGCTCTTTAATCGGCTGAAGTCGCTCGCGTTCACGAAAAATGGCATCTTGAATTGAATCATCCTGATCGGGATCAAAGGCTGGGTGAGGGCGCCTCGTCTCACTGTAGCGCCGCACCACCACGTCGGTATCCGCATCGAGAAATACTAATTGCACCTTGCCCGCTGCTGAGCCTCTGACGTGGAGCAGCGGCATCAAGAGTTGCTGTGCTTCAGCAGAGTCAATGTCGAGCAACAGGGCTGTCTTACGAAAGCGTGCCCCGGCCCCCGCAGAAAAAGCCAAGAAGTTGCCGAGCAGGGGCACAGGCAGGTTGTCGACTACATAGTAACCGGTGTCTGATAGCAGGTGCATCGCCGTGGATTTACCCGCGCCCGATACACCGGTTACGAGAACTAGTGAGTCGAAATGTTGAACAGAATACTCGGTGCTCAATGGTGACTGGTTACTTTTTCCTTGTGCTTCCGCAGCTGATTGGTTAGCGAATCAGCAAGCATGTCAATTGACGCGTAGAGGTCTTGGCTCTCTTCTTTGACGAAAAAATCGTGACCAGAGAGATGCATAGTGATCTCGGCGATCTGACGAGTCTTTTCCACTTTGAGCACCACATGTGCCTCAGTATCATGGTGGGCAAACTTGCGTACGCAGTGACTGACCTTGTCGGTTGCGTATCGCTTAATCGCATCCGTGGCATCGATGTTTAAAAATGCGATGTTTACATGTACTGCTTTTGATGATTCGCCCATCGTTCCTCCTTGTGTAGGCCTAGACAACAACTGTACTAAATCAAAAAAGAATGCGCCATTTAAGGGCACGATACCATAGCAATGATTCATAGCGCCCTAAAAAGTGCGAGTGTCGCACTCCCAAATACAGCTTCGGCAGGTGGTGCGGCCCCCTTGAGAATTTGATGCGAATGATTGCTATAGTACTTACAGGATCTGCTTACGCAGTGAGGATGCTGGAATTCCTAGAGTTTCCCGGTATTTAGCTACTGTCCTGCGAGCGATGTTTATGTTTTTGCCCTTGAGGATCTTCACGATCTGTTGGTCACTTATCGGGTTCTGTGGAGATTCCTGGGCGATAATCTGTTTTATTTGGTCTTTTACCGATGAAGATGAAACATCGGCCCCTCCTGCAGTTTTAATTCCTGAGGTGAAGAAGAACTTTAGTTCAAAAAGACCCTGCGGTGTGTGCATGTACTTTTCAGTTGTCACGCGACTCACCGTCGACTCATGCATCCCGATATCATCAGCGACATCTTTAAGGACCAGTGGCTTCAAGTGTGATACGCCGTGTTCAAAAAACGCGCGCTGAAATGTAACGATGCTTTCAGTTACTTTGTAGATCGTTTGTTGACGTTGTTGAATGCTTTTAATGAGCCAGGACGCTGCACGTGCACGCTCGGAAAGGTATGCCTTGTTTTCTCCCCCAGAGTTGCTCGCATCCTTGAGTAGATCAGAGTAGGCAGGATTGATCTTGAGCTTGGGCACCCCATCTTCATTCATGATAACCACGAAGTCAGCTCCCACCTTTTGCACGTACACATCGGGGACGATGTACCGCACTGTCTCGTCCGCAAACTGGCGTCCAGGTCGTGGTTCAAGAGACCGAATGGTGGTGAGCGCTCTACTAATATCCTCAAGCGTTACTCCCTCTGCTTTGGCGATGGCTTCGTATTTTCGCTTCTCAAGTTTTTCAAGGTGGTGCTGAATGAGCTTTGATTCAAGGCCGTCTGGAAGCCCCATCGCCTCAAGCTGCGTCAAGAGGCACTCCTGAAGGGTTCGTGTGCAGCATCCGATCGGATCAAAGAACCGTAAGATGTCAGCAATCGCCGCGACATCGTCAGCGCTGCACGAGCACGCGTGCGCAATCTCTTCGTAGGAGCACTCAAGAAGCCCATCTCTGTTGAGGTTTCCGGTGATATGTCGGGCAATAAGAGCGTCAGTAGTTGAAAAATCGTGAAGCCGCACCTGCCGTAGTATGTGCTCCTCGAGGCTCTCAGAGATTGATGACACGACCTCGGGCGGTTGACGGTCGTCAAAGTTCGAGTGGCCTTTCATCGCGGCCGAGCCCTGGTAATCGGTGAACGAATCAGCATAGTCATCCCAGTCTGCGCGGGGCTCGCTGCTGTTTGATTCGCGGTGAGGTTCTTCGGCGTTAGGAAGTGGGCCAGATAGTACCGTAGGCGTTCCGTTTTCTTGATCCGGGGCAGCGGGAGCTCCACGGCTGTCAAACTCCTCAGGCATCTCTTCAAGGAATGGATTCTCGAGCAACTCGCGCTCAATAGCCTCCTGATATTCAAGTCGTCCAAGCTGGAGGAGTTTAATCGCTTGCTGCAGCTGAGGCGTCATCAACAGAGACTGCCCCATCTTTTGTAGCAACTTGTTCTCTAAACCCATAACACCAAACTCACTACGTGGTAGACATACTAACCTAAATCCTCTTTATTGGATGACTAAAGTGACGCGGAAGGGTTGAGGAAACTGCAAAAACCATGCAAAAAGAGTGCTAGGGCTTTGCAGTCTGGCCTAACTCATTGAATTGGAAGCTGATTTAAACCCTGCGCAAGTGATTTTTTCAAAAATCACTCGCGCAGGGTTTACAGTCGATACTATGAGCGGTTTGCTGATTTCAAGGGAGCGATTTTCAAGTTTTTTGCGAACATCAAACAGTATCGTTCAGAGCTAAAGTCTCTCATGACCCTTAACTTTCACACACTCGGCACGTAGGAGTTTGTTGTCTTCTACGGCGCAACTTGGCTCCGCCCAG
>JBIKKR010000146.1:0-7535 GCA_044360225.1 Bdellovibrionota bacterium
CCACCTCGAAACCATAATCCGTACCTTCGCGGCTCACGAACTCCTCGATCACTGCTCGCAAGGCGCTTTGACTGAGAGAAGTATGCGGTATAATCATTAGTGCTGGTGGCCACCTACCCCGTGCACATGACCGTGCTCGAGCTCTTCCTTGGTTGCAGCGCGAATAGCTGTTAGTTCGATCTCAAAAAACAACTGCTCTCCAGCAAGGGGGTGATTGGCGTCGAGAACCACGAACTCGGAACCGATCTCAATGATTACGGCGGGCACAACGTGCCCCTCAGGCGATTGCAGCTCTACTACCTCTCCGGCTCCGACATCTTTTGGTAGATCCCACTCCTTCTTGGGAACCTGGATAACCATCTCATCTTCGCGCTCTCCATAGCCTTCGGACGGCTCAACGGTCACTTTAAACTGCGCGCCGACGGTCTTCCCGAGAAGAGCTTTCTCAAGTCCTGGCACTATATTCTTGTACCCGTGCAGGTACGAAAGCGGCTCAGCTCCGGATGAAGAATCAAGGACATCTCCAGCTTCATTCCGCAGCGTGTAGTGGAATGTCACGACCATATCTTTACCAACGAGTTGCTCACCGCTCATATGAATCCCCTCACTATCTGTATACGGCCGCCGCTTTCCCATAGATTAGCTTCGAATTCCAGCCGTGCCGACATCAGATCGTAGCAAGCTTTGTGGTGAAAAGATACTGTCGCTCTCTGATTCCCCATCCCCAGCTGTACTCCCTCAACAATCATGCTAGTCTTATCCTCTATATGTCTCAGCCAGCACCAACACGAGAAGTTAAAGCCCAGGCAGCTAAGCGACGGACCTTCGCCATTATTAGCCACCCCGACGCCGGAAAGACCACGCTCACAGAGAAACTTCTGCTCTACTCAGGAATGATTCATACCGCTGGTATGGTGCGTGCACGCAAAGGCGGAAAGGCCACCAGTTCTGACTGGATGGCTCTTGAGCAAGAGCGCGGTATCTCCATATCCGCTTCAGCGATGCAGTTTGCATACAAAGACTCGGTCATTAACGTGCTCGACACTCCAGGACATCAGGATTTCAGTGAAGACACCTATCGGACACTTACGGCAGCTGATAGCGCCGTGATGGTGCTGGATGCTTCCAAGGGAGTTGAGGCACAAACGCGAAAGCTCTTTGCAGTATGCAAGATGCAGCATACGCCGATCCTCACCTTCATCAACAAGATGGACCTTCCAAGCAAAGATCCCCTCGAATTGCTGCAAGAGGTAGAGGACGTCCTCGGGATCTTAGCCAGCCCCATCAACTGGCCGATCGGCAGCGGCGGCTCCTTCAAAGGGGTCGTGTATGTGGCTACCCGCCAGGTGATGCTCTTCACGCGCTCTGAGTTCGGAGGTGCAGCGAGGGCTGAGTTCTCAACGATGAGCCTTGAGCAAGCGGTAGAGACAGGTGCTATTGAACGCGAGCAGTACGAGCAGCTTACTGAGGAGCTTGAGCTGTTAGCGACGGCTGGGAATCAGTTCTCCTCAGAGCGTTTCCTACGGGGTGAGATATCCCCGGTGTTCTTCGGCTCAGCGCTGACTAATTTTGGTATTGAGCCATTCTTCGACGCATTCACCGAGCTCGCCCCATCACCGCACCCATATGAAGCGACCGCTGCTAACGGAGATACGGTCGAAATCGACCCAACAGAGGAGCCGTTTTCAGCGTACGTTTTCAAGATTCAGGCCAACATGAACCCCCGTCACCGCGACAGCATGGCGTACATGCGAGTGTGCTCGGGAAGGTTCGAGCGTGACATGGTCGTAAAGCACCACAGGTCGGGCAAAGAGCTGCGCCTCTCTCGCTCGTACAGCATGGTGGCACAGGACAGGAATACCGTCGACGAAGCGTTTCCGGGGGATATTATCGGTGTGATTAATCCCGGTGCTTTTGCGATCGGAGACACGGTATCTCTCCGTGGCGGCTTCAACTATAAGCCCATGCCGCAGTTTCCGCCTGAGATAGTTGCTCAGATTCGGCCGACTGATGTGCTCCGCCACAAAGCTTTCGACAAAGGTATCCTACAACTAGCGCATGAAGGTGCGGTGCAGATCCTGCGGTCATACAAGAACCCAAAAGACCCGCCACTCGTTGCCGCGGTCGGGCGACTACAGTTTGAGGTATTGCAATACCGACTCCAGGACGAATACGGCGTGAAGACGGCGATCGACTTTCTTCCCTACCGTCATAGCGTCTATGTACTCGGTGATATAGCTAACCTAGTACTACCGATGGGCTCGTTTATTGCGGTCGACGCCCGCGACCGGCACGTTGTATTGCTCAGTGCCGAATGGGAGAAAAAATACGTCCGCGAGAAGAATCCGAACCACGAATTTAGGGATTTTGTGCAGTAGGACGGTAGAGTCTTTGTAGCGTTATTACAATACGAAATAGAGCCATGAAAACGACACATTCTCGAGCACTATCTATCACGATGTCATTAGCTCTTCTCCTATCGCCGCTCTCACCAACACTGGCAGAGACCCAGTCCAGTTCCAATCCACCATTTGTAAATTGTGATGGAGAGTCGCTACGGGTCGTGCCAAGCGACTATCGAATAGCAGCTATGGGAGATCTCTCATTCTCGGGTCGCGAAGCGGGCAATGCCGGAGTCTTTCGCGACTTCAGTCCGTATGCGAAGAGCGCCGACTACGTGTTTGGTAATCTTGAGGGGGTTATTACAGAGCGGGAAACCTCGCTGAAGAAGTATGTCCCGGGGCGCTCGTATGCGTTCCGCTTTCCAGCATCAATTGCAATGACGCTCCGGGATCTCCCCGTTCATGCAGTGACGATCGCCAACAACCACTCAAACGACTACGGACCTGAAGGCTTCCGCGACACGGAGATGTACCTTAAGGAGGCCGGAGTGCATGTAACCGGGCTCAAGGGCAGCTACTCCGTACGCGAAGTTTCCGGCAAGCGGGTGGGCCTCATAGGTTTTGGATTCTACTCTCGGCAAAACGACATAAACCAGCTTGAGGAAGCCGTTGCGCTCGTCAAGAGAGTTCGTACGATCACGGACCTGCTTATCGTAACATTTCATGGCGGAGCCGAAGGTGCCGAAGCAGCCTTTCTCAAAGATGGGGTGGAAGTTTTCCTGGGTGAGGAGCGCGGAGATCCACGTCGCTTTGCCAGATTGGTGATTCGGGCCGGGGCCGATATCGTCGTGGGGCACGGACCACACGTCGTTCGAGCCGCCGAATGTGTGTCAGGGAAACCAGTTATTTATTCCCTCGGGAACTTTGTCAGCGCCGGAGGTCTCAATATCCGCAAATTAGCGAACGTAACGGCGCTTCTTGAAGCGATCTTCACGGCTGATAACGAGTTTAAAGGGGTCAGGCTGATTCCAGCAACATTCGGTGAGGACCGCCTACCGCGGTTTGATCCGACCGGACGAGGGGTTCACTTTGTCAACTGGCTTGGACGACGTGGCGAAGAGGAGTTGAGTCAGTTTGAGCCGATCATCTTTCGCGGCTATGAAGACCGGCGATCCGACTTTCAACGTTGGCTCTCGCAAGAAGGGCTCAATCCGTAGTACAACTGGACTGCGAATGATTGAGGAGAGCCAAAGATGATAGCACTACCTGGCAAGGAATTGTTGAGGTCACAGAGAAAGTGTGGACGCTATTCCTATCTTTTACGATTTTTTATCGCCGTATGCGCTGCTCTCTCTTTGCATCTGGCTATCGCCTCTTCTAAAGCCGTCGCCGAAAGCAGCCCGAGAACCTTTGCTAAGAGCACATCTGCACATATCACCGTCTCTAATTCCGTGGGAGCGCAAAAGCTAGTAGCTATCGCCAAAGAGCTCGAGGGTATCCCGTACCGCTACGGGGGCTCATCACAAGATACCGGGCTAGATTGCAGCGGACTCCTCGGACTGACATTTGCAAAAGCGCTCGGAATCAAACTACCGCGACGGGCAGTTGATATGAGCAAACTTGGGATCCCGGCGCCGGAGGGTGACCTACAAGGTGGAGACCTGGTGTTCTTTAATACCCTGGGAAGGGACTTCTCACACGTAGGACTCTACCTTGGGGAGGGCCGATTTATTCATGCAGCATCTCGAGGAGCGCATCGAAAGGTTCGGATTGACAAGCTATCCGACGGGTACTACCAGCAGCGCTTCAATGGCGCGAGGCGCATCCTCGTGGCTCTATCCCGAGTTCCCTCCCGAACAGGGACTTGGCTCTGGCGACTGCCAGCCACCGCCAACTCCTAACCGGGCCCCGAGCCGGAACTAAGAACGGGAACAGAGGTAATCGGCGATGCCTTAGTTGACTCGTCCGGATTTTGTTGCGCACTGACGATTTGAGATGTTTAGGCTAGACCTGTATACTATCTCGTATGGATTCCCGCGCGACGCAAGTACGACAGATAGACCATCAGGATCTGGTGGATGAGCTTTTGGCTTTGCCGACGCCGGAGGATCGGTTGTCTTGGCTCATGGAGCGCACTCCCCTACATCCTCCTCTCTCCGATGACGACCTCGTGCCGTCGCGCAAGGTGCCAGGGTGCCTCTCTGGTTTGTGGCTCAAGGCTGAGAATAGCGCTGGTCTCTGTTGTTTCAGTGCTCACAGTGAATCAGGTTTGGTAAACGGCATGGCTTCTTTTGTCTGCGATCTATACAGCTCACGAACAGCTGAAGAGATACGAGCTCTCGGAGGTAGTTTAGTGGACAACCTAGGGCTTGACGGCTTACTCAGCATGACCCGCAAGAGAGCGCTCTCAAGCACCCTAGCATTTATTGCTCACTACGCCGCACAGAGGGAATGCCTCCCCACCTCCTCGACATCAGCAGCGGCATAAGATGCGGTTCGTCGACGCCCACAACCACATCCAGGATGACCGTTTCTCCTCAGATCGAGACGCACTCTGCGCTCTATGCCAAGAGGTAGGAGTCGTGCTGTCAGCGGTGAACGGAGCAGCTCCAGCGGACTGGCCGCTGGTCGCAGAACTCGCCAATCGCTATCCGTGGATCGTCCCAAACTTCGGAGTCCATCCTTGGTACATCGCCGAGCTGCCACCCAACTGGAGAGCGCTGCTGTGCTCATTTCTCGACCAGACCCCGTCAGGCATCGGCGAAGTCGGTATCGATGGGTGGCGCAAGGAGTTCGACCGCGAACTCCAAGAGAAGATCTTCATCGAGCAGCTTGCGATAGCTGCCGAGCGTAATCTGCCGATCTCTATCCACGGGTTGAGGCGTTGGGGACGACTCCTTGAGATCCTTCAGTCTTCGGCACGCCCGGAATGCGGCTTCATGTTACATTCTTACGGGGGCCCAGCGGAGATGATTTCAAGCTTTGCGGAGCTTGGAGGATATTTCTCCTGCCCCGGCTTCTTCCTCAAACCGGGCAGAGAAATGAAGCTCTCGGTTTTTAAGAACGTGCCGCGCGAGAGACTACTGATCGAAACCGATGCCCCGGATCAAAATCTGCCCGAGGAATTAGACCCCTTCAATTTCTGCAGTGAGGGCTCTAAGCAGCGACTTAACCACCCGGCCAATATCATCGCTGTATACAAGGGGCTCGCAACGTTTCTTGAGCGTCCGATTGAGGACCTCTGCTCCGAAGTGGAGCTTAACTTTCGTCGCCTCTTTTCCCCAGTTTTGGACCGGCGGATAGGTGACAACTCACTTACAGCCCGGTAACCTACCTGCTTATGCGCAAACCTCCAGCCGATGTCGGCCAAGAAATCACCGTACACGTGTCTGCTCTTGCAACGGGCGGGACGTGCGTTGGCACAATTGAGGCACCAGAAAACCTCAAGGGCAAGAAAGCTTTCATCACCGGAGCGATCCCCGGTGAAACAGTGCAGTCGGTAATAACGTTCTCTAAAAAGAGTTTTGTGAACGCTGATGTAACGGCGGTAATTACGCCGTCACCTCACCGCATCAAGCCTCGATGTCCGGTATTCGACCAATGCGGCGGATGCGATCTGCAACACATCGAACTCAAGACGCAGCGTTCCCTCAAAGCAACGATGGTCGAGGACCTGCTGCGCGTGCACGGTGGTGTAGAAGCGCAGGACGGAGTCACTATCTTGGGACCAGATCTGCCTGGGTTTGAATATCGACGACGAATGTCCTTCCATATAAACAAAAAGCGTGAGTTCGGACTCTATCGCAAGCACGGTCGAAGCATCGTTGAGCTTAACCACTGTCCAATATCGACACCAACGATAAACGCCTGGCTCGCAGAGAACCTCGAGCTCGTGAAGGAGTGCGCTCCCGAGATTGAAACCGTTACCCTCGAGGACCATGACGGGATTATCTTTGTTGCATTTGAGGTTCATCCGAAGAACGACTCAGCACTACTCTCGCTCAAGCCCAAGCCAGCCTTTCAGCTCCTTTGTTCACAGCATCCAACGTTGCAGGTTAACTATCGACACAAGCCTATCTTTAGAGCTGCGGCGCTTGCGCCGGACGCGCCACCGGTTGGCCACTTTTCACAGAATAACAAACGAGCAAATGAAGTGATGCTCGAATACCTGATTGAGCATGTCGCCTCACCCAGTGTCACGGATCTTTACGCCGGTGCTGGAAATATCTCGATCCCCCTAGCACTAGCTGGAAAACGTGTTGTTGCTGTCGAACTGGATCCTCCCCTCGTTGCCTTCGGCGAGTATCGTGCCAGTGAATCCGGTGTCTCCGACCGTTTAACCTTTCATACCAAGAGCTGCGAAAAGTGGGTTGAGACCAACGCTACGGAACCCACAGTGGTACTCGATCCGCCTCGAGGTGGTGCCCTTGAGGTATGCAAGCGCCTCATCCCAAGCTCGAGCCCGTATCTGCTGTATGTGAGCTGCTACCCGCCTACCTTCGCCCGCGATGTTCAGGTTCTCCAAGAGCGTGGATATACGCTTGAGAGCGTCAAGGTATTGGACATGTTTCCGCAGACCTACCACAGTGAGTTAATTGGTATCTTGCGGGCGTAGTCCAAGCAGCAAAATTCCCCTTACGGCACAGCCTAGCAGGTGCTATCGTCTGCCCATGAAAACGCTTCTTCGAATCGCATGTTTGATCCTCGCGGCGAGATCCGTGGGGACCACGCTCCCACTCCCATGGTCACCCGTGAGCACAGCGTTCGCTCAAGAGTATGATGTAGCACCTACATCCCCTGACCTTGTGCCGGTGAGCCCAAAGGAGGCCTGGCGTGACTTGGAAGCTGTGCAGTCCAACGAAGGGACCCCGTGGTGGGCCGAGGTTTTATTGTACATACCCAACAGAGTGCTTGATCTGATAGACGTGTTCCGCGTTGATGTTGGCGTCGGAGCATCTGTTGGTGGCGTAGTCCGGGTCACCAAATACGCGCAAGGTGGATATCGGCAGATGCTTCCTGTTTCGCTCAGAGTTGGTGATTTCGGAAGGCAATTTCCAGTGGTTGTTGAATCATCGAACGAGATCGGAATAAGTCCAGCATTCAAGCAATCCGCAGACCGCGATATTTGTGATGCAGAGCTTGGGCTAGGGCTCGATATTTTTTTAATTGGCGGATACGGCGGATTGTGTCTTG
>JBIKKR010000024.1:0-25260 GCA_044360225.1 Bdellovibrionota bacterium
GAATTGGACGCCTCGGGGGCGAGGCCCGTGGCCAAGGGCGTGGTAGCTCTGCCGAGGAATCCTCGCAAAGTCAACGACCACAGTAAGGATCTTGTGTATACGTTCCGCGCATTTTTGGCCCCATTCAAGAAGAGAGAATTGCGAAGCCCTGGCCCTCGTGTAAGCTTTTTCCAAGCGGCGATTTAGGGTATCGTCCCTGGTCATGAACGCCGCATACTTTCATATCGCCCTTGTTCATGTACCGGTGATACTCACCCCGCTAGGGGTCGTATTTCTCATTATAGCCCACCTGCGAACATCTCTGTCTGTAGCGCGTGTGGCTCTAGGCATACTGATTTCGGCAAGCATCATCGCGATTCCCGCGTTTCTCCTCGGTGAAGGAGCGGAGGAGATCGTTGAACATCTACCGGGCATATCAGAATCCTTGATTGAAAACCACGAAGAGGCTGCCGAGATAGGCCTCTGGGCCACTATCGCGGCGGGTCTAACGAGTTTGTGTGCCTGGGTAGCTATCTCACGTGGAGCATTGCTTGAACGAGCCCTGCTTATTGCAACGTTTTTCATATCGAGCCTCGCAAGTGTGGCGCTCGCATACACTGCTCACCTCGGAGGCTCGATTAGACACCCTGAGGCGTTTTCACGGGCAGATCACGCGGAGCATGTCGAGCGCAAGTAGCACAGTAGACGAGCTCTTCTTGTACGCGCTCTAATCCAGCTTAGACTCAAAATTCTCTAAGTGACTTATGCTCTCCAAGCTATGCGAGAGCGACTCAGCAATTCCGCGTGAGGTTACTTCGCTCGCACCACACCTACAGAGGAGGAGCAATGAACGTAAAAGAAATTATGACTAAAAATCCCACTACATGCCTACCGACAGCCAAGTTGAGCGAGGTAGCTAAACTTATGGCAGAGAACAGCTGTGGTGAGATTCCAGTAGTGAAATCAAAGGAGGACCCTGAGTTGGTCGGCGTTATCACCGACCGTGACATCTGCTGCCGTGCAGTCGCGACAGGAAAGAATCCGGCGCAGGTACCAGCGAGCGAAGTGATGTCTTCCCCTGTATTCTCGATTACGGCCGATCTGGACATCACCAAAAGCTGTAAAACTTTCAGCGATAAAGAGGTACGAAGACTTCCCGTAGTAGACAAAAAGAACCACATCATCGGCATACTTTCTCTCGCGGATCTCGCGGAAAAAGCCCCAGAGCAGTTCGCTCGGGAGCTTCTCAGAAACGCCGGTCGGGGCACATCTGCAACGATGTAAGGCCGGATTGCGATTGCCGGGATCCCAAACTATCGAGGGGCGCATAACCTCTCTAAAGTTGTTACCCGATCAATTCCTTGCTCGCGGAAGCGCGCAAAAAAGTAGCAAGACGGTGCTGAACAGCTCCAGCGTCTGCCGGATAATTCATCGCCGCCTTCATACTAGAAGCCATCTCAAAAATACCATGCAGGCGAGGCTCTGCGAGCTACGAGAGCGCGAGAATGCAGGGAGAAAACGCGCGCAGGTGTATCCGCTGCGATACAGCGAGCACGTTTTCTCCCGAAGACGACGCGATCTCGTAGCGCAGCGAGCCGCAGCCCAGGGGATTTTTGAGATGGCTTCTAGGTCTACTATAGACTTTCGTGCTCTCGCCTTTGTTGTCGAATAATGTCTTTGACCAACCGCGGATGCGCTACGCCTCGAAGACAGATCGGGACACCATCAGCACCGGCAAGAGGCACGACTGTTACATCACCAAGACCAAAGATCCGCTGTATAATCGTTTCCTCGATCTTGATCTCCTGGACTCTATGATATTCAATTCGCGTCGAACGCTCACTCCATGCAAGTCGTCCCTCAACGTCAATAAGATACTCAGGTGTTACTACGAAGCGTTCGTTATAAATTCTAAATGCACTCCGCAACACCATTGCGAGCGGGATAAAATTAAGCACTGGTAAAGACAATCCAAAATCCGTGCTGACTGTAGTGTAGTCTGGATATACAACTGAAAGGTAAGAAGTGAGAACAAGCGTTATGAGCGCAACTACGATAAGCCCGAGCTGATTAAGCCATGACTGGCGGATGAGAACGTTGTTACCATCTCGCACACCAATCTTCGCAATATCTTCTTCCGACATCTCCATCTTACTACTTCAAAGGCAACCACACTCCAAGTGAGTGAACAGTACGCGTCCCAGGTCAAAATTCCTTCATCTCAAAATGCTGCGGTATCTCAACTCGTAACTATTCAGCATAATCTATTTCTTTCACGTAAGCCCCTATTAAGGGGCGGATTTGCGGAAGCCTATCCGGGGTGGAAAAAACTAACTATTCACAAAAATAGCGCATCCCCGATTAGGGGATGACAAGAAAGTCCCGCAAAAATGCCTGTTTTAATCGCATACTTCCGCTAACTTGTTTTTTTTCAGGCTAATAGTTACCTCATCTCTTATAATCAACACGGACCCATTCGGCAAGTTCATCTTATGTAGCCCACCCTCAGCTAATACCTGGCACATCCAACAAGAGCCTTCTGCATACGCGCAGCTTCTTCTCCGAGTAGAACTCCGCTCCTAGCGGCGATCTCAAACGCCACCTGCCCCAGCAAACGATAGAGCTCCCCGTAGTTGTCGCGCCACTTGGAGATATGCGCATACTGCTCGGCAACGACATTAACATCTCCTCGAGCTATTGGACCGGTCAAAGCAGAGTCAGCGCCCCTTGATAACACCGCTTCAGTAGTCTCCCGGACCAGGGGGGCGATAATCGCAAGCGCCTCCGACCGGTTTATCCCTGCCTGTTCTGAGCACTGTACGGCACACTCGATGAGGGCAGTCAGGTAATTGCACGCAAAGACATGCGCTGCGTGGTACAAGGCTTTGGAATCGGCCTTGACCGGAAATACTCGACCCCCAATCGCTTCAAAAGCGTGCGATAGCTCCGCAACCGCCCGATCGTCGCCCTCAATCCCACAATAGGTTCCAGTGAAGCTCAGCACCGCTTGGCTGGGCTCAGAGAAGCTTTTGACAGGATGAACACTAGCGACTGCTGCACCCTGATCTTTAAGTCCTGCCAGCAGCTCAGACCCCAGCGCTCCACTGCAGTGAAACACCACAGCCCCCTCTGTCACTACATCACAGGCGACGAGATCTCGAGCCACAGCAACGATCTCAGAATCCGGAGTTGTCACCATGAAGAGATCTGCTCGGCGCAACGCGAATATTGAACCACACGCATCGCCCGCCCCTACAAAGCTCACCGCATTCCTAGCACTCTCTTGCGAAGAGGTAACGATATCACGAATAGCGAAAAGTCGGTGAGATACCAGGAGCCTGCCGAGCGTTTGTCCAGTTTTGCCGCATCCGATGATACTGAGGGAACGAAGTGGAGAGCCCATACCTAAGGGGATCCTAGCGCGACATGCGACTCGACTACAAGGCACGCCACTTGGAGTTTGAGTAGTCGCCTGATATCCTTACTGCGAAGCTATCTAAATCTGGAGTGCGCACATGGGCTTTAGACCCTTTGGGCTCGTTATCATGTTTGTTACTCTTGCGAGTCCATCGGCGGCTCAAGTGAAATTCGGCAGCACCTTAACCCTCACTGGCTCAGTGGCACAATACGGCTTGAATGCTCGAGATGCGATGGAGCTCGCAAAGGATGAAGTAAATTCTCAAGGCGGAATCAACGGACAATACCTCAAGATCATCTATGAAGACTTCGGTGAAGTTGATCTGAAACGAGCGGCGAGCGCTGCACAGAAGTTAATCTCAATTGATCGCGTTGCAGCGCTGCTCCCCATCGTTACTGAGGATGCCCAAGTCGTTCACCCAATAGCTTCTCGCGCAGGTATCATCACGATGGCGATATTTGCAGGTGACGCTAACTTAACAAAAGGAAAGAGTCTCTTATATCAGGTGAGCTCCTCAGACGAATCACTCATAGAAAAACTGGTCGACTACGCTGTCGCTCAAGGTAAGCCCAAACTCTGCGTCCTGTCTGAAGAGAGCCCCTACGGAGCACCTCTTGCTGCGTATATTCTTGACTATTCCATCGCCCTAGGCCTCACAACGCCAGCTCATCTTGAGTACCCTGCACACGCAACTGACTTTCGTTCATTCCTTGCCAAGCTTCGCGCGACACACTGTCAGTCGCTTGTTCTAATCATTCCTCCGATGCGCCAGGGCACCGCTCTACGTCAGATGGCCCAACTCAGGTGGAGGCCGCTGATCCTCGGCCTGGAGACGAGCGACGATCGACACGTGCTCGCGGAAGCAGGCACCAGTACCGAGGATGTCGTGTATGTCAAGTACATGCGTGGAACGAGTGAATTTAAAGAGAGTTTCAAAAAGCGATTCGGAAGAGAAGCCGAGCTCCCAGCGGCCCTGGCGTACGATGCTGTGATGGTCTTAGCCGCAGCTATGAATAAGGCAGGAACCTCTGGGAAGGCTGTGGCCGAGCACATGGACTCAATTGTTGAGTTTCCCGGCGCAAGTGGCGTAATTCGATTTAAGGATGGTACCCGCACCGAGCGGCCGGTTGAGTTGTGGACTATCAGGAAGGGACAACAGATGCGGATTGAGTGACCGCCAGCTTTATAGCGTGCAGAACAACAAATGCTGCGCCCATCGACACGCGCACTCAATCAGAATGATCTATACGTTCTCTATGCAGAGTTAAGCGCCAGCTATCTTTTAATCATTAAATACAACACGCTGGTGTAGGTGCAATTGATTATACCTCCCATAGATTCTATGAGATCGGCAGTCTGATCCAACACGCGTGGCCAGGTGGGTGTATTGTTTGAATCATCCCAAAAGGTATTAAGCAGCCCGATATACTCCTTGCTCGTGTAACTTACGGTGTGGTCGAATTCGTACACCTGTGGCCGATGAAATCGACCAGCAGATTGCTTGATAAACTCCGTCACGCATTGAGCCATCGCCTCGTAGTAGTTCTCGTTCCACAGTCCGTGTGGGTCGCATCCGTTGAGTTGCACCTGTATCTGATGTTCACGGCGCGAGAATTCGTCATCATATTTACGATTATTACGGTAAACGGCCAGAGCACCCTCGGGTCGCAACAATTGGTGACATCGGTCAAAGGCGGCCTTTTGATCGATCCAGTGAAAAGCCTGCGCGCTCGTCACAAGCGGATATGTTTTGCCATTTGCGTTGAACTGCTCAAAGGTACACGGCGACCACGAAAACTGCTCTGTACTGAACTTAGACTCAGCTATCTTACCCATGCCGACATTCGGCTCTATGGCATGGACTGTCGCACCCTGCTCGATCAATATCTCAGTGCCCTTTCCGGTACCGCAACCAATCTCAAGAATGGTTTCATTAGAATTGTAACCAGCAAGCGAAACGATCGTCTTGGCAACCTCTTTCGGATAACCGGGTCGGAAGCGCTCATACGACTGAGCTTCATACACTGGGCTTTCTCTGGTTTCCATCGGAGTATCCTGGATTCGCGAGGCGGATGCCCACGATGATACTTTATGAACTTGAAGATACCAAGGCCTACTGGGAAGGTCGAGGAAGACACGATGTCCTGTTTCGTGTCTCTTTGCCTCTCACACCAGCTCGGGGGTTATTTTGTTCAATCAGCCACTAAGCGATCCTCGACGCTGAAGACAAGATGTTACGCGTCCCGCGCAGACCGGGCGGAGCAGAAGCTCCGCGCTCCGGTTAGGAGCCAAGTTCGAATAGGTGAATGGTGGACATGGTATACGCCAATTCGAACCGCCCTCGAACGCCCCTTCAATTTCCGGATATACCTCGGCAAAACACATGAGTATCAGCGCATTAGCGCCAAGGCGAAGCAGCTACGGGCGAAAGGGTTGAGTTGGTCTGAGATTGGCCGAAAATTGAAAGTTACGGGGAAGACGGCGAAGAAAGCGGCTACAAAGGGCGAACTATGAACAAAGTCAGCGTCACTTCGCAACATAGAAATGCCGCAAGATACGCTCCTTATCTTCATTAGCCTCATCAGCTTTGAAGAAGAGCTGCACGAACTGAATCAGCTCGGTTTGTTGGTGATAGGCATAAATTAAACGAAAGCCCGTGTTGGAACCCTTACCCTTTAAGGAACGACTCACAAATTTCTTCAGCTTTATGATGATCGGTGTTTCAAATCCAAGACCAGGGATGCGGTACGACAAAGGTGGCTGAGGATGCGAGGCAACCGCTAGAACCTTTTTCAATACTTCAAGATCATCCCTTAGCGTGCGGTATTTCTTCAGTAGCTGCTTCAGATCCCGTTGAAACTCAGGTAGCTCATCGAACTCCATGACAGATACTTACTCCCCTGCTACTCTTCGCCGCTGTTATCATCTCTCACGGAGTACGCTGGCGTCCGATAGAAAACTAATTCGTAATCAATCACATCTTTTTCAGCGGTCGCCTTCCAGGGGACATCTTCGTGCGAATAATCGCTAAGCCACTTAGCACTCTTATCCGAGAATCTCTCAACCACACTGTCGAGCACTGTCTTTTCAGCGGCGGTTAATTGATTTAAGTCAGCCTTCTTCAGCGGGATGTATCGAGTCTGTTGATATCCATAGAAGCTATCTTTAACTAACGTCAGGTCTTTATGGCGTACCATGTCCTTAACTATCTCGCCAAACTCACGAGGCACGGGGCCATACTGAAGCTTTCGGTATGTCGCGCCCGTCATCTGCTCTTCATACAATTCGTAGAAATTGAAGTCTGCAAAATAGAGCAATTTGTAGATAATGGTTTCTCCGACGTTCGGCTTACCGCCACATCGCTCCAATAAATACAAAAGCACATTCCTGAATTTTTCGATTCGATGGTGTGGGACTGATATTCTTTCCTGCGGCTGGGGAGCCTTTCTTTTAGGCGGCTCGCCTAGCACCACTTCCGGCTCGCTTTCTAACCCCAAGAGAAAGTCCGCGGTAACACCGAAAACCTCACTCAACCTCTTTAGTTCAGCACTGGATACCCCTCTCTCGCCGTTTTCAATTTGAGAGATCGCCGAGCGAGATACACCCAGCTCGTTAGCGAGCCGATCCTGTGACCAGGACTTCTTGGCTCTTTGCTCTTGAATGACCTGATTGAGTTCTTTTCTGCTCGTCGAATTCATTTTAAATCCCCACTTGTATGGCCAGGGTAACACATGTTGTTAAAGCAAACAAGTATATGTTAGATTATCCAACAAGCGGCAAATTATTGCCTGCAGTTAACTTATTGAAAACATGAGGTATAAACATGAACTTCCCTAACTCAACAACTATAAAGGTGTCGGGACTTAACTTTCACGGCCCCTTTTCCAGTGCTCAGCCCCTTCTGAATCAGTCGGGCGTATATGTCATTCTAACTCGCGGGGCGTTACCCGGTTCACAATGGCAGGTGCTCGATGTCGGGGAATCTGGAACTCTGCGCTCCCGTATTGAAAATCATGATAGACGCTCTCAATGGACGGCTCACTCTCAGCGTCGCTGCGCTCTATACACAGGGCTTGCCGGAGGACAAGCGACGTCAGTTAGAGCAGTCCATACGACAACAGTATCAACCCCTTTGTGGTATGCGCTAACAGCATAGCTGTCACGATGTCGAACGGCGCATCTCTGTGCGAGCTGACGTATTTTCGTTACTCACCTCTGATACCGCCAATGAAGCCACCAGCACCGCTCGCATAACTCATGATACTCCGGATCGTGAATACTATTTTTAAAGTTTGAATAATCAATTCGCGCTATGCGTTCGGCAACTACGGCTGCCCATCCCTCTTTGGTGACCGAACAACGGTAGCGATAGTCGGAATCGGTGGTCGTGAGGACATCTCGCGATGGGAAGAGCTTGCTCAAAATCTCCGGTCGTCTCGACCTCACAAGAAGCTCCCCTCTTCGCTCTCTATTTTCGACAACCGAAACAAAACCGTCAGTGAAGAAAAACCACATATAGACTCCGTTGACCCCTATAACAATGGCTTCCCCCACCACCGACTAAAGAAGGTGATGCGATTTACTACCCGGATTTCCCCGTTCGCATTCGCCTTAATCAGCTTCTGCGTCCCGGAGTTCACGTCGAGCACTGAACTCTGTTGAATCAGGATAGACGTAAGGGTGTCGAGCCGATCAGGGGCGAAGTCACCAACATCCAGAAGCGAGGGGAGCGCCCGTTCTTTGAGGGATACAAGCTGCCAACATTCATCGCTGTTAGACTTGTAGAGAGCGATGGAAGCACCCAAGTCAGGACACCTGCGAAGAAAACCGCGCATTGCCCCACCCTTGACCGTTGTAGCGACACGGATACCAAAACGCACTAGCCTGTCCGGCTCATCCACGCTCGGACGGGTGAGCCACTGCAAGCCGACATGGAGTTCATCAACGAGGCTTAGCACCTCCCCACTAAAAGTAGCTGGTACAAAGAACACGTTCTTTTCGCCGGGGTCATCTGAAACATACCCCGCTAGGATAATCGCTTCAGCACATCCCTGGTCAGCTAGTCGCGTCTCTGGATTCTTCCGTTTGTTTCTCATAGTACGTACTTCTCCTATGCTACTTCGATTATCAGGGATCCCATGCTCAGCAGATCAAACAACGGATCGGCGCTAGGCTTTCGCTTTAGGACACGCTTCACTGCTGTAGGGGTCCATTTAGTTTTGCGACGTGTCGTGATGCCGGAGCTGTTAAGCCCCTCGGCAATGCTGAGAAGGGTCTTTGCACCGTCTTCGATTAGCTTCTCAATCTCTGGCAGCACTTCACGAGCGAAATCGTCGGCGTTTCTCTGAATCTTGGCGTGAGCGGAATCGGTGTTGGTGTTTCTAACCGCTCGGATACGAGGATTACCTAGCTTTACTCCCCTCTCTCGTGCGGCTGCTAACGCTGCCTTTGTTCTTTCCGATATGAGCTGACGTTCGTACTGAGCCAGTGCTCCCAAGATGTGAATGGTAAGCTCGTTGATCTCAGGATTGTCAGCACAGATGAATTTGACACCGAACTTCCGGATGGTCGCGATAAACCACAGGTCGCGTGAGAGCCTATCGAGTTTGGCGACCAAGAGCGTCGCTCCCTGAAGACGGCACCTTTTGATAGCATCCAGAAGCTGGGGCCTATTCCCCGCAGCCTTCCCACTCTCAACCTCTACAAACTCACCGACTAGCTTCCCCCTGCCCTCCACGAAGGCTGCGATGGCTCGCTGTTGGGCCTCAAGGCCGAGGCCACTCTGCCCTTGGCGCTCGGTGCTGACCCGCACATACGAGACGTAGAGGGGCTCTTGGACCTTTGACCTATGCGGGTTCGGGGCTTTAGTCATGAATTATCAATCGGCAATACGGACGTATTGCTAAATGATACGGCGCTGACTTTTTTGACCTTTGACAAAAATATCAGTCCTTATGAGTATATACCCTATCATTTCGGTATCTGTTGGACAGACTACGAGAATCACCTATGCGGTTAGCAAACTTGGAAGATGTACCCCCTCTCGAAAAGTGGCGCTCGATTGAGGAGGTCGCTGAATACCTGGGCGTTAAGCGAGACACCCTCTACAAGATGATAAGCCGCAAGCGTCTTCCGGCTCACAAGGTTGGAAAGCTCTGGAAGTTTAAACTTTCGGAGGTTGATCGCTGGGTACGGAGCACCAAGAAGTAACAGAAGGTAAAACGTGGCACGAACAAAAGGTTCAAAATCAAAGAAACAATCCGAGCAGCCGGGTAACGGCGGAATCCGTGAACTCCTAAACGAGCTATGGGAGGCCGCAGTCTCGCTGCGAGGCTCGATTGAACCAGCCGATTACAAACGGTACGTGCTGCCTATCATCTTTTTGCGATTTCTCTCTCTGCGATATGATCACCGCCGCCTTGAGCTTGAAAAGCTCCTCGATGATCCGAAGAGTGAGTACTACACCACAGATGCAAAGATTCGGGCTGATGTTCTCTCTGATCCAGATGAATATCGAGCAGGTGGGGCGTTTATCGTTCCTGAGGCAGCTCGGTGGGAGAATATCATTAAGGTTGCTCCGGCTGATGATATCAAGACCAAGCTCGATGATATCTTGCAGCACTTAGAGGACACCTATCCCGATAAGCTAAAGGGGCTTCTTCCCCGAATCTATGCAGGGTCAAACCTCGATGCTGAGGGCCTCCGTGGTCTCATAAATCTCTTCTCAAAAGAAGTCTTCCGTCTAAGTGAAAACGGCGAAGACCTTATTGGAAGGGTCTATGAGTATTTCATCGGCGAATTTGCAAACTCTGAAGGTAAGCGAGGAGGAGAGTTCTTTACCCCCGTCTCAATCGTAAAGACATTGGTGGCGATGCTTGAGCCGACTCACGGAAGCGTCTATGACCCCTGCTGCGGGTCAGGCGGTATGTTTGTGCAATCGGATCTATTTACCAAGCACAACAAGCAGCTCTCGTTCTTTGGACAGGAGACCAAGGATTTCACCTATCGCCTGTGCCGAATGAACCTCTTCATTCACGGGCTTGATGGCAAGATTGAGATCGGAAGTTCGTACGACAACGACAAGCACGCGACCCTTAAGGCTGACTACATCATCGCTAATCCGCCCTTTAATGATGGCTCAAAATCAGAAGGAGGCTGGGGCGCACACCGCATTACAAACGATGACCCTCGATTGGATGTCGATGGCGTAAAGCTTCCGCTGGCGGCCAAGAACGCAAACAGCATGTGGATGCTTCACTTCCTCAATCACCTGAGCCCACGGGGGACGGCTGGATTTGTAATGGCAACGGGGGAGTTGTCGAACGGCGAGACCAACCGTCTTGAGGTGCGAAAGACCCTCATCGAGCGGGATTACGTTGATTGCGTCGTGCAGCTAACGGGACAGCTCTTCGCGAATACCCAGATCCCGTGCTGCCTCTGGTTTATATCAAGAAATCGGGACGGCGCTGGCGGATTCCGAAACCGGAAAGGGAAGATACTCTTTATTGATGGGCGTAAGCTTGGGGCGCTGATTCCAGGAAGCCGGAAGCAGAAGCAGCTATCTGAGGAAGAGGTTGAGCAGATCGCGGCTGTATATCGGGAGTTTAAGAAGACAGGAGACCCGGCTGAGGTGCCGGGGTTCTGTAAGGTGGCCTCACTCGATGAAGTGAAAGAGCATCGGTATGCGCTCACGCCGGGAAGGTATGTGGGTGCAGCTGAGGGTAATGATGAGGATGAGCCGTTTGAGGAGCGGTGGCCGAGGTTGGTGGAGGCCCTGCGGAGAGAGTTTGGGCGCAGCGCGGAATCTCAGAAGTTAATTGAGGGTGCATTACAGCGGATAACCCATGGAAGCTAGACCAAAGCGATTTACATTCGCCCAAGCGCCGATCCAGATCATCGATGGAGATAGAGGCAAGGCTTATCCATCTCGGCAGGAATTTAAGACGAGCGGATACTGCTTATTCTTGAATACTGGAAACGTTACAAAACAGGGATTCGACTTCAGCTCATGTGACTACATATCCGAAGAGCGAGACAGGCTTCTTCGCAAAGGCCGCGTACTAAGGGGCGATATCGTGCTTACGACGCGGGGCACTGTTGGGAACGTAGCGTTTTTCGATGAACACATTGAAATTGAACGGATTAGAATCAACTCTGGGATGGTTATTTTTAGGTGCGATGTCGCTCAGCTTCTCCCTGACTACTTGTTTCATTTCCTTCGTAGTCGGGACTTCGAGGAACAGGTTCTATCGCTGGTGACAGGTAGTGCCCAGCCGCAGTTACCCATTAAAGATATCCACCAAATTGAGATTCCGATTCCGTCGCTGGCCGATCAAGAGCGCATCGTTTCAATTATAAATAGCTTTGAGCAGAGATTGCTATCCAATCGCCGGTCATGCCGGATCTTAGAGGAAATGTCCCAAACCCTCTTCAAATCCTGGTTCGTTGACTTCGACCCTGTTGTCGCTAAATCAGAGGGCAGGAAGCCTTTTGGCATGAGCGATGAGATTGCGGCGCTTTTTCCAGATTCGTTTGAGGAGTCGGAGTTGGGGGCGGTGCCGAGGGGGTGGAGAGTGGGAACCATCTCTGATATCGGAGAGAATCCTCGAAGAGGTACAAAACCAAGCGAAGTAGCGCCATCAACGCCGTATTTTGGACTTGAGCACCTACCGCGACGACGTACCACTCTTGATCAATGGGGCTGCGCCTCCAGTGTTGTCAGTGGAAAGTTGCGTTTCCTCGAAGGGGAGATTCTATTCGGGAAACTTAGGCCATACTTTCATAAGGTGGGTGTGGCGCCACTTGATGGTGTTTGCTCCACTGACATCCTTGTACTTAGGAGTGCTTCTCCTGAATGGTTCGCATTCCTGCTAGGGCATGTCTCAAGTGTTTCCCTGATTGAGTACGTAGATGCGGCTTCTAGCGGAACTAGAATGCCTCGAACCGATTGGCGCACCATCGCCAGTTACCAGATTGCTATTCCCGATGCGAGAGTAGCAGAGGCCTTCAATCAGATTTGCGCTCCTCTAGTCAAAAAGTGTTGTCAACTTATCTTTGAGAATCGCTTGCTTGCTCAGGCGAGAGATACGTTGCTTCCCCGTCTACTGGACAGCGGTTGGAGCGAAGAACTGCCCAACACAATGCTCCACGAGGCTACCGCCGCATGACCACCAAACTCCCCATCAATCCCAAACTACTCCTCTGGGCATGTCGTCGCTCTGGTATAGCAAGAACTATCCTAGCCAAACGCTTTAAGCAGATCGAATCATGGTTGAGTGGTGAGGCATCCCCAACTTTTAAGCAGCTTGAGGATTTTGCTAAGGCAACTCATACGCCTTTTGGTTACTTTTTCTTGCCAGCACCGCCGGAAGAGCCGCTACCACTGCCTGATTTTCGTACGACGACAAAGACAAAGGAGCGCACAGCCAGCCCTGAATTGCTCGACACCATTTACGCAATGCAACAGCGTCAGGCCTGGCTCAAAGATTTTCTCATTGAAGAGGGTTCTGAGCCGCTTGGTTTTGTCGGAAGTGCTCGCCTCTCTGATGATGCTGAAGGGGTAGCTCATGAGATGCGTAGACTTGTAGGGCTTGAGAATAACCTCATGGCGCAGGTTCAAACGTGGCAGGGGGCGGTCAGTGCTTTGCGTCGTGCGATTGAAAATATGGGGGTAATGTCGGTGATTAACGGGGTTGTTGGGAACGATACCCACAGGCAATTGAGCGTCGATGAATTTCGAGGATTTGCGCTAAGTGACCCGTATGCACCTCTCATCTTTGTGAATGGTAGGGATGCTAAGTCCGCCCAGATGTTCACCTTGGCGCACGAATTGGCCCATATTTGGCTTGGAAAAGAGGGAATCTCCGGCTTTGAAACCCTTTTCCCTGGTGGTGAAGATGTGGAGGAGTGGTGCAATAAAGCTGCCGCTGAATTTTTGATTCCAGCAAAAGAGCTTAGATTACGATGGAACGACCTGAAGCGAACTAAAGATCGATTCGAGGTTCTTGCACGACATTTTAAAGTGAGTCCGATTGTAGCAGGTCGTCGCGCCGTAGATTTGAAGCTTATTAGCCGAGATGAATTTTTTGATTTCTACAATGAGTACACGGAGAGAGATTTCTTGCGTAAACCGGAAAAGGGCGGCGGTGATTTCTACAATACGCAGAACACTCGCGTAGGAGAGTTTTTCGTGATGCGAGTGTACAACGCCGCGATGGAGGGACGCATCGGCTTTCAAACAGCGTACGACCTAACCGGTCTGAAGGACGGTACATTTCAACGTTACGTCAAACAAGTCACAGGAGAGCAGTCATGAGCAGCTCTCCGATCTACATTGTCGATTCTGATGTTTTTATTACGGCTAAGAATCTGTATTACGCCTTCGATATCTGTCCGGGATTTTGGAGTAGCATTATTGAAAATCATGGACGGAGATCCGTCTTTAGCGTCAGTAGAGTAAAGAACGAGCTGTTAGCGGGGAGAAAGACCGAGGATCTCTACCAGTGGGTGAGTGCTACGCTTCCTGGATCTTTTTTTCTGGAAGTTGATGACGCTGAAATAGCGAATCAATACGGCGAGATAATGCTATGGGTTCAAAGAAATTCACAATTCGCTGATTTCGCTAAGGCTAAATTTGCTCAGGGTGCTGACGGATGGCTGGTGGCCTACGCCCGGTGCCGCAACGCCATCGTTGTTACTAACGAACAAGCAGCCCCAGCCTCGAAAACTTCCATAAAATTACCGGACGTATGCAATCAGTTCGGTGTGCAGACTCAAGATCTTTATACGATGTTGAGGAATCTTAACGTCAAGTTTCATTTGCAGGGGTCGTGAGGATATGAAGTGCCGATCAAAAATAAGGCGGAGAAACGCATAGCATGAACCGCACCGGCTCCGAATCCGAATTCGAGGAAACCACTATCGAGCGGCTTGAACGACTCAAGTACCGCCATATCCGAGGCGACTACCTCGAACGGGATCACCAAGAGGTCGTGTTTTTCGATACTCTTAAGAGCCACCTACTCTCGCGCTATCCCGGTCTCCCGGAAGCCTCTCTCAAAGAAGCTATCGGCACGATTAGCCGCCCGTCTGGGGTTGATACCCTTCGCCGTAACATGGAGTTTTACCGCCTCCTTACTCGCGGCTTTGAGATCTCTGTGGAAAAGCCTGGGAAGCCAACCGAGAAGCGCCACATTTACGTTATTAACTGGGATGAACCTGAACAGAACACCTTTGAGGTAGTAAACCAGCTCCCGATCCAGGAAGGGGTGAACGACAGGCGGCCTGATATCCTGATCTACGTAAACGGCCTTCCGTTAGTGCTCTTTGAACTTAAAAACCCATGGCGACCAGAGACGACCGTTCAGGATGCCTTCAATCAGGTACAGCACTACACGAGCCTTATCCCCAAGATATTCGACTACAACTGCCTTACCGTCATTTCAGATGGCAATCACTTTGAGCCAGAGGCCGAGAACTTAGAGGACGAAGAGCGCAAAGGGACGCTACACGGAACATGGACATCAACACTTGAATGGTTTGCTCCGTGGAAGTCTATCGATGGCGAAAAGATCGTCGGCTCATCCATTGGGAGCATGAAGACCTTGATAGAGGGGTTATTTCCAAAGGAGCGGCTCCTCACTTACATCCGCGATTTCGTGGTCTTTGAAAACGCTAACGAGAAGATCACCAAGAAAGCCGCTAAGTATCATCAGTTCTTCGCGGTCAAAAAGGCGGTGAATAAGGCCAAGACGAGCTTTACTGCTCCGTCTGATAAGCGGCTTGGGGTTATCTGGCACACGACCGGCTCAGGGAAGAGCCTTAGTATGGCATTCCTGGTGGGTATATTGCGGCGGCTTCCGGAGCTTGAGAACCCGACTATCGTGATTGAGGTAGATGCAACCGACCTTGATAAGCAGCTCTACGATCAATTCGTTGCTGCTCGTGGGCTCGTTGGCAACGCCAATCATGCGGGTAGTATCGATGACCTTAGATCCCTTCTTAGGGGCGAGGGTGGTGAGCTTATCTTCACCACGATGCAAAAGTTTCAGCTTAAAGATGAAAAAGGCGAGGTTTCGCACCCCATTCTTTCAACCCGAAAGAACATTATCATTATCGCGGATGAAGCCCATAGATCCCAGTACGGGTTCTTAAAGGGCTACGCTCGCTACCTCTCCGAGGCGCTGCCTAACGCGAAACGGCTCGGCTTTACCGGCACCCCTGTATCGCTGCACGGTGCTGATACTGAGGAGGTGTTCGGTAATGTTATCCACACCTACGATATCGCCCAGGCGCAGAGCGATGGAGCGACCGTTAAGATATTCTATCTCCCCCGGCAGATTAAGCTTGGGCTTGCAAAGGCTGATGTTGATGAGGCGCTGGAGGAGATAACCTCGACGGCAGATATCGATGATCTAGAGCGTCGTAAGAGTCGCTGGGCCGCTATGGCACAAGCGGCGGGAGCTAAAGACCGTATCGATGAGTTAGCCAAGGACCTACTCACTCACTATTACGACAGAAGCGCCACCCTCTCAGGTAAGGCGATGGTTGTGTGTATGAGCCGTGAAAACTGCGTGAAGCTCTACGATGCACTCATGGCTCTGCCGAATTGCCCGGAGGTTAAGATCGTCATGACGGGCGATCTCTCGAAGGACCCTCCTGCCTGGAGCGAAGCGGGGCATATCACCTCTAAGCAACAGCGCGAGTCCATTAAAGAGCGGATGAAAGACCCGAATGATCCACTCAAAATTGTGATCGTTCGTGATATGTGGCTTACGGGAACAGATATACCGTGCCTTCACACCCTCTACATCGATAAGCCGATGAAGGGTCACAACATCATTCAGGCCATCTCGCGGGTGAATCGGGTGTTTAGCGATAAGCCTCACGGCCTTATCGTTGATTACATAGGGGTTGGCGATGAACTCCGGGAGGCTACCTCAAAATACACCAAGAATGGGGGCAAGGGCGATCCAGCACCGGAGATCAACGGGCAAGCTCGGATGGTGTTCTTTGAGGCGCTTGATGCTGTTCGGGGGCTTATGCCTCAAGGGAAGGATTATACCGGATGGAAAAGGCTCCCCAAGGTAGAGTTAGAGGACCTAAGCAGCGAGGTGCTGGCATACCTTACCGAAACTGATGCACAGCGAGATGCTTTTTTTCATGAGGAAAAGCGGCTTAGCACGGCTCTCCTGCTCGTAAAGCATATCCCTGAGTGTATGGCTCACGCTGATGAGATTCTGTACTTCCAGAGGATACGAAAGGAGCTTCAAAAGACACTGCCAAGTGGTGCTTCACCGCAACGGATAGAGAAAGCGATAAAGGACTTAATCGATGAGTCGGTTGAGACCCACGGGGTTATAGATATCTTCAAACTTGCCGGTATCGAGAAGGCCGATATATCGATCCTTGATGATGACTTCTTGCAAACGTTCAAAGATCGCCCCCATCAGAATTTACGATTGAAACTATTAGAGCGGCTCTTAAACGATGAGATTCAGGCGCGAAGGCGCAAAAACCTCTCGCAAGCCAGGAGTTTTAGGCAACTTTTAGAACAAACTCTCGATAAGTATCATGCACGTCTGATCGATGCAGCGGCAGTGATACAGGCGATGCTCCAAATAAGGAAAGATATGGAAGCATCAGATAAGAGAGCGAATGATTTAGGATTAGAACCGGACGAAGTGGCATTTTACGATGCTGTAGCAGCGGCCTCCGGCGAGGTATACTCTAATGAGTTCCTGCGTGACCTCGTCCACGATGTTGTGCAATCGGTCAAAAGAAACGCTAAACCTGATTGGACACAGCCCCACAGGGATGATGTCAAGGCACAGGTGAGAGCTGTGGTGAAGCGCGTACTGCGTACACGTGGGGTTAAAGCTGAGCATCTGGATGATTTTGTAGCTAAGATTATTGAACAGGCTGAAAGCTCGTTTAGAGATTGGCCGATGGCGGCATAAGCCTAAATTCAACAGGTCGGGAAATGGCGGTAGTGTAAACCAATTCGAACCTAATAGGTGTCCACGGGCGAAGCCCTTGGCCGTCATTCGAATCTTGGCGAAAGCCAAATTCGAATAGGTGAATGGTGGAGGTGGTATACGCCAATTCGAACCACCGGGGGTGAAGCCGCGATCAGCGGCGAGAGGGGGCAAAGCCCCCTGGTCCAGAGCGCCGAGCAGGGCAAACTAACGGGGTCCAGGGGCAAAGCCCCTGGCCGTCATTCGAATCTTGGCGCAGGCCAAGTTCGAATAGGTAAATGGTGGAGGTGACGGGAATCGAACCCGCGTCCTAGAAGCTTCACAATACATCCTCTACATGTTTAGAGCGTTGTCATTCTTATCGGTGCAGCATCAACGCACACAGCTACAGCCGACCAGCTCCTGTTTGTTTCGGAATAACGCCGCAGCGCGCGCTACCCCAGAGCCCGAGAAGATGAAGCTTTTAAGGGATTACGGGCGCGTCCCCTATTAGCCGACTAGGCACTTGTGGTGGCTAGTCTAGTGTTAGCGCTTACGCAGCGAGAGCAAATTGCTGACGTTGCGGGAAAGCGATAACTTTTGCTGTTTGTTTTGCAGCTATTGTTTCCGATTTTTTACCAGGCCATCGGACCCTGGACATGCAGACGTATCGATCCTGAATCCAGTCGAAACCTTTACACCCCCGTATACACATTAACTTTCCACCCAGTCGCTGCCCGAACTCCGAACGATGATTAGAGCAATTTCTGAATGAATCTATACTATAGCCACTATCCGGATACTTTTCCATAAAATAGCGGATCATGAGCCTCGATTCGCTTCTTTGTCCGCTCCCAAAAGGGGAAAAAGCCTTTATCAGCTAACCTGTGCAGCTCTGCGTCCCAACTACGCCGGTACCAGCTACACCCGATCCCCTCTCCTACTAAAAGCTGCCAAGCTCTACGAGCGACCTCTCTGTTGGGGCCAACTGCCGGAGCAACATATACTACGTTCTCTACCCCGATCGCTCTAGCCCATGCGGCAAGCTCGTCAGCACGATCGACGTATCTTCCCAACGTTCCCAGCCGCGCTACTGCATCCTGCTCGCTGAGGCGATCAAACGCCACGACAAGCTCGCTTGATTCACATGGCTGGTGATCATCTGTGCTTTGCGTACCGAGCACCGCCACACCGCGTGCCCATTTGCAGAGAGTCACATCGCACTCTACGGAGAGGTCATCGTTCATGGTGACTATGCCATACGGCTTCTTCGGCGGCTCTGCGTACTCAACGCTCAGAGATTGAGCGCCTGGATGTGACGGATCTTCCTGAATATGACAAACTACCTCTGCCAATTCACCGGGGATTGGCCTCCATCTGCCCTCAGAGTAGGTAGCGATGTTATCAGCGCGCGCCAGATAGCTTTTGCCTTTGGTTTGCAGCCCAGCTACCCATCTCCACGACAACGTATTCGACGCGGGGTCTCCATCAAGCAGATGGCGGTACATAAACATAGCCCCTAACTGCCACGGCAGCTTCAAGGTAAATATCCAGACACTTGCAAACCACATCCTCACATGGTTATGGAGATATCCAGTAGTGAGCAACTCGTGGACCCACTCATTGAAGAAATCAAGCCTTGTTTCGCCGCGGATAGCCATGCTGCATAGATTCTGATCGTAACTAGCCAACCTGGGATCACGGTAGCTCGATTCATTTGCTAGACAATCAAACCACACCGCCGGATGTCGCTCCAACCAACCCTTCCAGTACGTCCGCCAAACTACCTCCTGGATAAACTTCTCTGCCACCGTAAAGGGATAAGCCTCAAGAACTCGGACCACTACCTCCTGCTCGGAGATAAGACGACGCCTAAGATACGGCGAGAGCCGCGATACCGTGGCGTTCCCAGAAGTAACATAGCTTCGCCGTGCCGCGTATGAAGGGACCAGCGGAAGAAAATCTTCGAGCGCAGCTAACGCTACAGCCCGAGTTGCCGGCGGGTGATTTATCGGTAAAGATGTGCGCATAGGTACCGCTACGCTAGCCCAGCAAATACACCCTGAAAACGGCTATTCGTTGGGTCGGACATCAGACGCATACACGACAGTGATCATGACAACAGCTTCATCGCTTCTCATAATCTCTGCAGTATTCCACGCCTTGTGGAACTTCTGCCTCAAGCGCTCTCAGCACAAAACCGGAGCAGCGCTCGCTTTTATGGTGGTCGCCACTGTGCTTAATGCAATCTATGGCTTGGCGACTTCTGAGATCCCGCATCCAAGTGCTGCTCTTGCAATCGGTATCATCGCAGCGGGCGTCTTCGAGGGCCTTTATTTCTATCTCCTTAACACAGCCTACGCGAAACAAACCCTTGGATTCGCCTACACAATCATGCGTGGTGGTGCCATGGTGTTGGTCTGGATTATATCGACGATTGCGCTGAATGAACCTATTACACCTCTCAGTGCCTTATCTGTGGTAGTTATCTTGGCAGGTATCCTTTTGATTCAACGAGCTCTTTCGCTCCGCGAGTTTATCGCCTCAGGCGCATACGCAGCATACCTCTGTGCCGGATGTATCGCCGGCTACCATATAGCCTATGGCATCGCTGTTCGGACGGGCGCAGCTCCCGCGCTGGTATTCGCGAGTGCCATGGCGTGTGGAGTGCTAACCTACATCGCATGCGGACGCACACAAGCTCTACAGTCAGTGCTCGCAGCCGCAAAACAGGAGCGTGTGCTCATCGCAGTTGGGGGAGCTACCTGCGGACTTTCGTTCCTGCTGTTCCTAACGGCGCTCACAACCGTAGATCCAGGCAAAGCGATCTCGCTGCGCAACACATCAGTTGTTTTTGGAATCCTCCTGTCGCTACTCTCTGGAGAGCGGCTACACATCATCCAGTGGATCGGGGTTGGGTTGGTCGCACTGGGCGTACTGGGGCTACTGACGTAGAAAAGAGACGGGGCTTGTCTAGCCAGGTACTTACCCCGACTCTTTACTCTCGTGCGCTTCTATTAGATAGTACCGAAACGTCAAGACCACTGCCTAATGAGGAAGATCATGAGAAGCAGCCTGATACCCATGCTTGCAGCATCAGTGTTTATTGTTGCACTCTCGACGATGCTCGCGCGTTGTTCGCACGCACAAGAAGGCGATCTCTTGGGGGATGTCACCGGAGATGGTTCGGTTACGGTCCTTGCTTTTGGAGACAGTATTACCTACGGCGTCGGGGACGGCGGAAATCCGGGGGACTACGTAGAGACGATCGAAGACTCCGGGGAGCCGCGCGGTTACCCGAAACGATTGAGTGCAACGATCAGCGCTGGGGTGAACAACGCAGGATCCCCCGGCGAACGCTTTCTGTATGATGGGTTCAGGCGCTTGATGTCCTTTATAATAGGCGGCGATGTTGACACCGTTGTGTTCATGGAGGGGGCAAATGATGCTGTACACCGTATAGAGGGTCGAGAATACAGGATCGCTCTCCAGCGCGCGATAAATGCAACCCGCGCAGAGGGGAAAAACATCCTTCTCAATACCCTGCCTCCTCCTGTGGCGTTACGCTCTTCACTCGCGCCGTTTACGACGTTGTACTCCTCTATTGTCAAAGACCTAGGAGTTCTAAACTCTGTTGCCGTTGCCGACGTTGAGCAGAAGTTCCGCGAAAGCTGCCCCGATCTAGACAGTTGTCAATTGTACAACCTCCCCGAAGGATTACACCCCAACTCGGCGGGCTACAATGCTATTTCAAAGGTTGTTTCTGAGGCCCTCGGAGGGTAGCACCGCGATGGCTATCAGCGAGCAAGAAAAACGTATGACCACAAGACCTCACCACAGATCATCACCTCGCACAAAGACTTTCTGTCTATCCCTTGCATGTGCAGCCCTCACCGCTTGCGGAGGAGGCAGCGGTGGCAATGCAGGGAGCGGCGGTGATAGTGGTAACGACAGCTCCTCCGGGGTCCGAGTTCTGCACGCCTCAGTCGATGCGGCACCTGTGGATGTTACCTCTTCGGCCGGCTCATCCGCGGTGGTTTCTCAGCAGTTCTTTGCAGGAAGCAAAGGGTATAGATCGTTACCGGGTGGATCGCAGATTTTGTCGCTTACCAGGACGTTGAACCCTGCTGATGTGCTTGCGACCTTTTCAGTCGATGCTGGATCCGCAAGCCGGTACTCGATTCTATTTTATGGAGATCTTCAGAATTTAGGACTTCGCTCCCGACTTATCGAAGATGAGGTTCCCGAGGATATCGCCGGCGCCGCTATTCGAGTAGTGAACGGGATTGCCGGGGCCGCGACCCTGCAAGTATCAATCTCCTCAGCCGATTCGCAGTTAGTCGGGTTTGGTCAAAATTCAGAATACATCGCCGCGCCAGCAGGTGAAGTACGAATTGCAGCACACCGAGCGACGGATGGCTCTCCGGCTGGCTCGTTAGTGGTGAATGCTCAGAATGGTCGCGCGTACACCGTGTTGTTTGCGGGTGAGGCAGGATTTTATACTAAAGCTGTGCTGTTTACCGACCGCTAGTATCGAGGACTTATGAACATACGAGTAGCAATTACTTCCTTCCTGATTCCACTGATATTTGGTGGGTCCGCCCTTGCCTGCCCAACAGTTGGGCGCCTCCCTGATTTCAACTGCGATGGCAAAGCAGTAGTAGTCGTCATCGGGGATAGCCTCGTGTATGGAGTTGGTGACAGTAAAAACAACAATCAAGGAGGCTACGTCCTCCGCGCACAGGAGCGTCTACCGCTTGTAGAGTTCGTCAACCAAGGCGTTCCGGGCTTGCGCACGCTACCGATGATTACCCGCATTCGAAAGGCCTTTGATAAGGGTGCAGAGTCGCCACTAGCCAGCAAACTCCTCGAGGCCGATCTCGTCGTACTCGATGTAGGACGTAACGATCGCTGGTTGTTTGGGCTTCCCGAAGCCACACTTCGTAACATTAAGCGCGCCCGCCAGATGATTACTACGAAGGTGGCCGAACAAGGCGCTACAGCACCGCTGGTTGTAACAAGCGTGCTGATGTATCCCAACCGGGGCTCACAGGGCCCATGGGTTAAGGAACTCGACGAGCTGATACTTCAATCAGGTACCGATGAATATCCGGCGGACCTGCGCTTTGATCAGGTGAGCAAGCGACTCCTCTCACCCGATAATGTGCATCCGACCTCAAAAGGGTATGCCGCACTCGCGGAGGTCTTTATTAAGTATCTGCTGAACGACTACAAAGAGCACGCCACCCGACTGCGCACTGATTCGAATAGTGATGGGCTCTATGACCGCTTTGAACCCAGATTCGGCAGTTAAGGAGGATGAAAATGGTGCAGGTGCTCAAAAGCACAAAGAGTTTTGAACTCTTTGGTGGCTTGAACCCTGGCACCGTCAGGGTAAGCACCAAAAATTCCAAAGCCCAAGTGATGTTGGCAAGATGCGCCGTTTTCAGCCCCGCAAAGATTACCTACTCGCCGCCCCCTGAATCTTCCCACTCCGAACCGCATAAAGCTGAGCCACACTCTTATTAGCCTCGGTGGGATTGCTAAAGTCTAACTCTCCACCGACCCCTGTAAACTTAACTCTCCGCAGCGCTTGCGCTACATTGTCCGGATCAATTTCGAGTGCTCGCGCGACGGCCCAGAGCGTGTCGTAGCTGTTGTGCGCATCAACAACTGGCTCCTTCCCGTATCGTGCTTTAAATGCTGCGGTAAATTGATCACTTGGCTTCCAATCAGTGAAGTAGATCCCTTCGAATAGCTCTGGCGGCGCCTTCTTAATCTTGAGATCCTCTATAACGTTGCTCGTCGTGAGTATTGCAGCTACCACACCCTGCTCTCGAATCCTCTTTAGAGCTACATCCACCAGGTGTGCAATAAAGATAGCGTCAACCTTCGCTGCTGCGAGCTTGAGTACATCGGTACGATAGTCAGTCGTGAAATCTACGTTGCACAGTTCGGCTGCTACCGTTGCGCCATGCTGTTCGATCGCTTTACGCCACGCTGCCAAGTACGCCTGTCCCCACGGATCATCCCAACATAGGATTCCAACTCGCTTCACAGAGGGGTGCAGCGCAAAAAACTGATTCACCGCGGGGATAATCGTCTCTGCAGAATGTCCGGCGGTGAAGGTGTACGGGCTGCGTCCCGCAAAGGCCTGGGACATCACTGTTGGAGAGACGACAAGCACTCCATCGCGCGCAGCGAGTGGTAGCATCGGGGTCGTTATAAAATCCCAAACATCGCCAACCACGATCTTTACCTTATCGACGTTGACCAGTTTCCGGTAGGCGGACACCGACTGGGCCGGTGAGGTCTTTGAATCTTCGATAATCAGCTCGATTGGCCGACCCTTTACGCCTCCCGCCTGGTTAATCTCGTCCTTGGCCAGTTCTAGCGCCATCCTACCATAGGTTCCCCATACCTGGGCTGGACCAGTCAGTCCGTATACCACTCCGATGCGGTGCGGCTTGGACTCAGTATCTTGTGCATCGACTGCTCGCCATACCGCGAGCCATGCACTAGCTACCACTACCGTACAGGCTATGATTCGTGTCCTCAATCCAAGCATAGAAAATCTCCTCTTTTTACGCCAAGCTACTTGCCACTTCGCCGCGACATCTCACGTGCCACATCCCGAGCGGCCTCGCGCTTCTTGATATCCTGCCTCTTGTCCGGCGCTGCCTTACCCTTGCCTAAGGCTATCTCAATCTTGGCCCTGCCGTTCTTGAGGTGAATATCGAGCGGAACGATCGTTGTTCCAGCAGTCTCAAGCTCTCGAATCAACTTCTCTATCTCACGCCGATGCATGAGTAACTTACGTGGCCTCAGGGGGTCGTACTCGCGATCCCCGTTATGAGCATAGGGCTTAATGTAGGCATTTAACAGGAAGAGCTCGCCCCCCTGTGGCCGCACGTACGCTTCATTGACCGTAATCTCTCCAGCCCTAATAGACTTTATCTCTGCCCCGGTAAGAACGAGCCCCGCCTCAAAAGTTTCAAGTATGTGGTAGTCGAACCTTGCCTTCTTGTTTGTTGTGACTACCTTGACTGCATCTGTCATGGACTGTACTCCGGACCGCACTACAGAACGCTCTGTACCGGCTCTATAGTGATCTGCAAAAGTCCGAATTTTGCCATGGACTTTTGAAAAACGCTGTAGGGACCAAAGTCTATGTGAGCCGCGATTTTCTTACAACCCAAGGGAAGAACCCCCCGGAGAAGTTGGAGAAGTGGGCTTATACGGGGCTTAATCCCTACTGTTACATTTACACTAAAGCGCTGATACGATAGAAGAAGAGTGCAGTTTTTGACCTCTTTGGAATATCACTATGCTCACTTCACGCCAGATCCGCGAAAAGTTCCTTAAATTCTGGACTGAGGCACCCCGCAACTGTGCGGTTGTGCCGAATCTCTCACTCTTACCGAACGTCGACTCTACCCTGCTCTTTGTGAACTCAGGGATGTTCCCGCTCGTACCATACCTGGGCGGCCAGCCACACCCTCTCGGCAAGCGGTTGTGTAACTTTCAACGCTGCCTCCGCACTAACTACGACGAGATGCTTGAGATCGGCGACAATCGACACACCTTGATGTTCGAGATGGTCGGAGATTGGTCGCTCGGAGACTTTAACAAAGAGCAACAGATACCGTGGATCATGGAGCTCTGGGTTAAGGTCTTTGGCATGGACCCGAACCGACTCTACGTCTCGGTTTTCACCGGAGACGAAACTGCGCCGCGGGACCACGTCGCTATCGAAACGTGGCGTCAGGTTTTTAGGCAGTACGGAGTTGAGGCTGAGTTCTCAGAGGATATCCACGCTGTTCCCCCTACCTTGGCCGATACCAAGGGCTGGAAGTACCACATATTCCCATACAACAAGAAGAAGAACTGGTGGCAGCGCGCCGAGGC
>JBIKKR010000148.1:0-7435 GCA_044360225.1 Bdellovibrionota bacterium
TGTTAAGAAGCGCCTTGAACTCGAACAGAGCCTCCACACTATTCTACAGATCTTAAGCCTCTCGACTTTTGAAAAAACCCCCATTTTTCAGCTGTTTCGTGACGTAGCTGACCCAGAAGAGAGCAGTTGCTCAGCTAACCAGTTGAAATTGTTCTAAAGTTAACGGGACACTAGTGAATACGCGAGAGCATATCACTCGAAGTTGGGGTTAGCGTAAGCGTGGAAGTGAGTGAAAGAAAGCGCTCTCCTTCAAATCGCGATCGACTTCAGCCATTCCAAACATGCCGAGGTTGAGGCGTCTCTCTCAAGCAGTTGAAGAGCGATGGGCTCAGTGAGCGTGACACATCGTGCTTCCTTGAATTGAGCTCTGAAGGCCGCTACTCCGTGGCCTGTGATTTGACCACCTGACTTCACCTCGATCCCCAAAACCTGAGAGCCGCTCTTGATCACGAAATCCACTTCATCCCTTCCATCCCTCCAGTAGTAAAGCTTGGTGTTAGGCAGCTTAGCAAGGTGCGCGCCCACGGTGGCTTCGAGAACTCGCCCACGCCACGTGGGATTGCGGAGTATCTCCGATGGACTCTGAAGCGCGTGCGCAAGCGCTGGGCAAAGGGGGATAAGCTTCGGGCTTGAACTCTTGACGGATATAGAGCGAGTTGAGAACTTCTCGAGACTTTGGATCAAGTAAGCGGAACCGAGAATGCTCAAGTAGCTTTTTACTGTCTCTACACTTCCAGATTCATGAAGCTGCCCAACGATCTTCTGATACGAAATCTCCTGTGATGGATAGAGCAGCGCTATTTCCAACACCTGCCTAAAGAGCGCGGGCTTCCCGATCTTGGCCAGCATAAAGATGTCTTTCGCGAGTACCGATTCGATTACGCTGTCGCGCATAAAAGCCTGCCACCGCTCCGCGTCCGCGATTAGGTGTGCCGCTCCCGGATAGCCCCCAAACATCAAATGCTGATTCAGGTCCCAGCCAAATGCCGCCTTGCTCTCCCAAAAAGACCAGTGCGGCACCTCAACGAGTTCAAATCTTCCGAGGAGGCTGTCGCCGAGTCCCTCTCGTAGGGCGAGCCTTGCCGATCCCATTACAATTATTTTCACCGCGCCTGAGCCACGGTCCTCATCGTAAATCCCCTTGATGACGTCGCTCCAACGCTCAATCTTTTGAATCTCGTCGAGGGCCAGTATAGCTCCTTTGCCAAGAGCTTTGGCGATTTGCCACTGCTCGATTATCCACTCTTGGGTCGGGGCTCGCGCGAGATCCGCGTTTGCATAATGGCCTCGCGGAACCTGCTGGAGCACTGTCTTTACCCCGGTGGTTTTTCCAACCTGTCGTGGACCGAGTATGACCTGGATGAGAGGGAGCTCTTCAGTCGTGATTCTGTTGTGAAGGACGGAGACAAATTGTCGATTAAAAGTCATGTTATATCAATAACATGCAAACTTGTCAGATGCAATCGACAAATTTGTCGAGCGAGAAAGAGTCCTGCTACTCGGCATAGTTAGGTGTTGCCGCTGTGCTAGCGCACCTGTGCGTAAGCGCCCCTAACTAAGCTCCTCCGGATTAGCTGCATTTTTTGGTAGCGATAAAGGTGTAGCGTTGATTATTTCAGGGCTGCTTGCGAGCCTGCCACGGATTCCGTCTTGGCGTTAGCCGAGGCGATAGGTGTGAGCGCCGATGCTGGTTTATCAAGCGAGCCAAGAATGTCGGTCAGATACTCAAGGATATTGATACCGCTCATCTTGCAGGTACAAACAAGTGAATTAAAGATCGCCACGATCTCAGCACCTACCTCACTCGCAGCAAACATCCAATTCTGAGCACCAGCTTCAGGTTTCTAATCTGCTGCTCTACTGCGATGTTGCTAATCGGAGCGATGCCATGGTCTAGATACACCGTGAGACCATCCCAATGGTTTATGACGTATCTTTGGGAACTGCCGCTTTTCATCGGTCTCTGTTTCATCTTCTGGAGGAGGAATAAGCTTAGCTCGCTCGCCTCGACGTCTATATGAGTACCTTCCATAGTACCTGGTCAGAGATTCAAACCCCAATCATGACGCCCATGTTTAGACGGTAGAGATTACGTATGGTTAAACGGATAGTTTCTTTGCAGGTGTCAAAGGATTTTCGATGGTCGTATTGAACTTAATTCCGTTTACTATCGCGAAATCTTGAATTGACTGCATGACCGAGGCTGTAAGCTTATTACCCCTCCAGAAGATAAAACAGAGACCGATGAAATGCGGGAGGTCACAAAGAGTAGCTGGGCCGCCTGCTTAAAACGGATATACGAAATCAACCCGCTCGAGTGCCCCAAATGCAAAGCACAAATGCGTATCATCGCCTTCATTCAAGACGAGCACTCCATAAAAGACATCATGAAATCTCAAGGGATCGCTGACTTCCAAGCACCTTCCCCCATCCCGAAGTTCATCGATGCGTCAGAGGCTATCGATGAACTACCCTCCTACGACTCGTTTGAACCCGCACCTGATGACTTCTAAATTCCGCTTCCACAGTGACGGAGCCGGTGGAGTGTAGGTAAAATGATACTTTTCGCAACTTAGTTCGTCCCTCGCCGCTCTGTTTCGCCACTGGAGTCCAGTGGGTGAGGCCGCAAACCCCACTTTTCTACCCTACTCTGGGCAATCTCGGCTGAAACATCATCACTGTAATCGACAGATCCTCAGACAGCTACCGGAGTTCAGCTGCTTATAGAAAAGCGATTGATTTTCCTATTTCTATACATTCGAATCTGTGCAGGTTGGCAGATTCCGATCCTGCACACACGTGACGGCCAGCACACGGCCGGTGTTGTGAAACGGATTTTTGATCAAGACACACGAGCGCCAGCTGGTCCAATGAGACCGAGGCCTCGAAACCCAGCGTATGCAATTAAAGAACCTGCTCTCAGGGTCGTCACTGCAATACCTGGAATAGGCCCCAAGCGGGCCGTAGCTCTTATTAGTCACTTCAGAACAATTAGTGCCATCTTAGGGGCATCTCAATCAGAGCTACTAAAAGTTCCTGGCATAGGCCAAGTACAAGCAGCCTCAATCTGCGCACTTAACAATCCGCTGAAAGTGCGGTGAATTTACAAAATAAGGCCTTCCCATCGCCCCGCCCCGGCACCAAATCGACTTACAACTTAAACCATGTCGCTTGCGGACGGCATCGCTCTATCGATCATCTCCATGAGGACTCTGTTGGCTACTGATGTCTTCTTATTTTGCAAAACTGTAATACCCACAGACCGCAACAGCGGCTCGATTACTGCACACGGAATTGAACTCGTTACAATAATGCTTCTGGGCTTATGACCAACACTAAGCACTCCCTCTTTGAGGGCTCGCGCGAGAAGGCCGACAAGCGATTCCCCGTAGGCACCACTCTGCGCCGACAGAATGTATCGTGAAGAGCGATCAACGACCACCAATACAGTCGGCGAGTAGGCCAGACAGCCCTCACCCCCGACATACCCACCCGCGTAGGCCCAGGCTATCTCCCACTCACCTTTCCCCTGAGTGGCCGCGGAGAGTGCCTTAATCAGCTCTACCTGATTAATCTTCTGCTCTGCTCCATGCGGATGCGCCGCTGGCTCTGATACCTGAACGAGGCCTGTCCACTCCGACAAGTTCGGACACGGCATTGAACTAACAAATCCCATCCCCTTCGGAACACTTTTCCACGGGCTCGCACCCACCTTAAGACCTTCATGGAAAAATAAGGTGTTTTCCATGGCGGCCATGAGCTCTAGCAATCGGCCCTCAACCGGTAAGGTCGGCATGAGCCCTGCTCTAATACGCAAGACGTTCGGGACAACTTTTTTAGGGCCCATCGGCTCAATCCCAAGCACCTGATGCAAACAACGATTCTCTTCGGATACCTGAACGGGATCAACAAACTCAAATGTTACCGATGAAAATTGCCGAGCGCTCAACATTTGATCAAGCTTACTACCCCCCTCAACTTTCTCGATGAGCATCTGATCGTTCTCAGAATCCATCAGGTGAATGCCAAAGCATTCGCCGAGGGCGCCCATGGTACTTACCACAGCCGGCCCGTCCCTCCTAAAGCGCTCCCCCAGTGTTGCTAGATTAAGCTGGAACATCTCCTCTCTTCCAACAGTCTCCCACACCCGCGCCTGCAACCACTTCTCCGCCAGCACGAAGAATCGGGCCCACAGCTTTGGATGCTGGACTACCTCCATCGCCCGACGGGAACCAACGTCTACGAAATTGAAGTTAGCGACCGACGTTCTAAAAGATTCAATCGATGGTGGCTCCTTTTTGAGAGCTATCGGAGCAGTATCAAACAATCGAGGATCTGGAATAGCGCTCTCTGATCCCGTTGCAGCGCGCCCCCCGAGGAGCGCTATCAATATATCAGTTGAGCTTATCCACGCCTGGAGAGCGTACCTGAGGTACAGGAGCGCCTCATACCGCGAGCCCTGGTACACCCGCTTGGGCCTCTTAGGGAGCGTTGCAGGCACACGCTTCTCCGACCTCAAAAACTCTGCGAGATATGAGTTGCGTTTATCAATTCTCGCGATTGCAGCCAACCTCTCCTGATCGTTGGTCGCAGCCAAAGCCTCCAGAAGCGCATGATTGGCGAAATCACCGAGCGGGAATACCGATTCTCCACTTTTTTCCGATGCTAGTTGACGAGCTTCGCTCGTTCGGTTGAGCGCAATGAGCGCCGCAACTATCTTCCACCGAACCGACGCGTGTTTTTGAGGGGCAACTTCCGGTACCTTCTCGAGCACTTCTATCACCGCTTTAAAGTCCTCGCGATCAGCGAAGATATCAGCGCAGATATCCGACGCCCACGCAAAAATTGACCGATCTACTTCCACCCCCTTTTCCTTGGATGAAGCCAACGCCTTCAACGAGAGATGCATATCACTCAGCTTTTTGCGAAGGGCATCTGTGTTATTGAGTTTTAGTGGGTCGTTTTTGGCGCTATACGCCCATCCGTAGATACTCTCAGGGTATCGTTCAATAATTAGCTCGCTCAGTACCCGCCGAAGAGTTAAATCCTCCTCCACCTCAACGGCTCGTGAAAGTGCTAGTAAGATGTTATGCTCGCGTTTCGTGTACATATACTCTGTGAATCTAGGAAAACGTTACGGCTCAGACAATATCTTCAGCGTTAAAAACTGGTTGATTTCCGCGCGGAACGCACCTATGTTCGGCATGTTATATATCGATTGTGGAGTATGCCGTGAACTTCTTAATCCGCCCCACTGACCCGTGCTGCTGCGGCAGTGACAAGCTCTACCGCAACTGCTGCAGTAGTCTAACTCGACTTCCCAAAAATCCCTCGCCTGAACTGCGACAGAGGTATTGGGCTAAATACATTAACGAGGTAATCACGGTGCTTCTGTCCGTATTGGACTTAGGAACTCGGCTGGATGATGCACGCTATGTCACAGAGAACCACACGGGAATTGATAAACTCCGATCTATCGATGAGTATGATGGATTAGAAGTAATAGATATCCTTGCATTATTTCACCTTCCTGCGTACGAGCTAGTCGATGAAGATGAAGAGTATGATGAGGACGACGATACACTCACTAAAGACTCACCTGCCCTTGCACTTCCCCTGGGAATCCTCGCTGCAATGGCGGAAGGCCGCTTTGACAAGTCTCCTCAGCGGGATGTCCTGCGGGAACTAATGATCAGGCCATTCTCGTGGTTTGAGGTAGTTGAATTAGTGCCTGGAGAGAGCCTTACCCTTCGCGACCTCATTATTGATCGTCAGGTAGTGGTATCGAATAAGATGCTATCTGAGAACACAAACCCGGGCGAATTTGTCTGTGGAAAAATCCTGGAATTTGAGGGCATATCTTTGATAGCCGGGCTGTTCCCGATGATATTCCCGTCGGCAGCTAAACCGGATATTGAGAAGGCAAAGGAGTCACTCCTTGAGTTCATCAAGGAGGAATTGGATAGTGAACTAGACTCAAGGTCACTTCTTGCCTCTGCCGAGGAGGTCGTTCGATTATTTGTCCATATAGCCTACACCCAACAGGCAGGCTTAAGACCGGAGATTCGTAATTCAGATGGGGACCCGTTTGAAATGCGTGATCTACTATACTCGTGGACCGGTTCCTCAGTTAGCCAAATTGCTGACCGGATCACTCAGGTTCTTGGGTCCTTGCCGGATGGGTCGGAACCAGAAATTGTGGCCAAGGATTCGTCAGGGCAGCCAACAGAGATTACTATTCGTTACGTCGAGGCAGCACCTAAAGATTCTGCGATGGACGACGTCGTGGTTGCCATCATCGAGGTAAAGCCCGAGATCGTTACTGTCGCAGTCAATTCGAGTCGCCGCGCCGAGCGGCTGCGTCAGAAGCTAGCTCCTCTGGACGACATTCTGAAGTTCCAAGATGAAGTAATTCACCCACCGGATGATTTCGATCCGGCTCCTTCCATGCAGGACTTCGATTCAGGTTCTATGCCACCAGAAATCCTAGAGGCGGTAAAAGAGAAGTTTAAAGGCTATCAGGAAAAGTGGCTCACTCTACCGATTCCAGCGCTCAAGGGCATGACTCCGCTAGAGGCAGCCAAGAGCGACAAGATGCGCCCAGTGCTTGCGGCGCTACTCGACGACTTTGAACAGAGAGACGCCCTCGCTCAAGCAAACGGGAACACTATCAATCCCTTGAACGTGGACGAGCTGCGGAAGCGCCTCGGGTTCAAATAGCCCTACTCGCCTGACACGCATACGAATCTCTCGTGGAGCTCCGTCGATGGGAGCCTATACCCTCTAAGTCGCCCATCTGAAACGTCCTATGGCGTGCAATACAGCGGATAAGCTAGGCTGCGCACAATTGGTCTGCAGGTCGACTAACTTACGCATGGGTAGCTCGCCCCGGATCGGAAAAACGCCCCCGGAGTTGCCCCCTGCATGGGGTACCCAACCCCCCAGTAACGTGGTAAACCGGTGGTTATGGACCGCGATATCAAGGAATACTTTCAGTACACCGGCCGTGCCAGATTGTATAAGTCGATCAATTCTCTGATCGGCTTGATCGAGGGGATTGCGGCAGATCAGGAGATCAACTCGAAGGAGATCGAGTTTCTTAATCTTTGGCTTAAGGAGCATGCAGCTCTACGTACTCGACACCCGTACAGCGAGATAGTTCCGCTGCTCATCGCGGCTATTGAAGACCGAGTTTTAACTTCCGAAGAGAAACTAGACCTGCAGTGGGTCTGCCGAAAACTTATCTCTCAGGGCTTTTACGATGAAATCACCGCCGATGTTCAGAGGCTGCATGCCTTTTTAGGTGGTATCGCCGCTGACGGAACGATCAAGGATAATGAGATCCGAGGGCTATCGGAGTGGCTTGAGCAGCATGAACATCTCAAAAAGACCTGGCCCTACGAAGAGGTGGTCAGTCTCGTCACAAGTATTCTAC
>JBIKKR010000025.1:0-24987 GCA_044360225.1 Bdellovibrionota bacterium
GTGTTCATAGTCACTTGGGCCTTTTAGGCGCACCACGCTGCGCGGCGATTGCCAGAAATGGATCTCGATGCACCCTAATTCGGTGCTCCAGTCGCAGATCTGTTCGTTCTTGTCGCCCTTGCAGAGTGCGCAGAGAATTATAATCGGACGTTGCTGCGGACGATCGTCGCGAGCCCATGCGCTGATCGATATCGTAACTGCAGCCCTTGCTGACTCTATCGTAGCAAGGCCGATCGTGCCGCTTGTTGGATCGCCAACTTCCAGCTGTGTCCCGGGCTCTAGTCGGAGTACGTTACGCACGTAGTGGCTCTCGGATTCGCTTAGCTCCATCCGGTGCGGTAACGGGTCAGAAAAACAAAGCCGCACGTTACTCAGGAATAATCGTGGGCCCGATGAGTAACGTGCGGCCATATCAGAGGCACTCTAAAAGAGCGGAGTTCTACTTTTTGCGTAGCCCCATCTTGTCGAGACGTTGTGCCACGTACGCTATCTTGTCGTAGCCTACAATACGCTCACCATCTTCAAACACGAATGTTGGAGTATCGAATACGCCCAACTTGCGGCCACGCTTGTAGATCCCTTTGACGCGCTCGCGCGTGTCAGAGGAGGAAACCTTACTCAAGAAATCTCCCAAGTCGATATCGAGGTCGTCACAGAGCTCATTCATAAAGGTATCCTGGTTTGGATCCTCACCGAGGCCCCACCACTTGTTGAATACCTTGATGTTGTACTCAAGGAGTACCCCCAAATCGTTGGCGATAAGAGCACCGCGGGTGATGCGCCCCGGGTCGAACTCAACTTCTGGCCAGTTCTCTGGGTAGGTAATTGAGAGGCCGCGATCCGCCGCAATACGACGGGTGTCCTCAAAGAGGTACGAGAGCTTGTCGGGAAGGATACCCTGTTGCGGGACCGGATTCCCCGAAGCTCGCGCCGAGAACGGCTGCCAGAGGAGCTCCACGTTGTACTTCTCTTGGATGTCATAGAGCGGATCCATCGCTAGGTACGAGTATGGGCTCTGGAAAGAGTAGAAGACTTCAATTTTTTTGGTCATAAGCGTGCTTTATCAGTATCAGTATCAGTTACGTGTACATTACCCAGAGTCACCCCAAAAGGCTGCACCCTTGATCTGATCGTATGTAGTGTCTTTCATTGGATAGCGCCGCCCCCGCCAGGGAAGGAGTACGCCACCCCTAAAGGCGCGTACGGCAGATCTGGCAGCCCAAGGTATGGTGTGAACCATCAACTCTCTAGACAAAGGTAGTCTGTATCGGGCGCATTTGCAAGATTAACTCGACCAAAAGGGTTCTAGGATTATGGAATGGCGCGCCGGGTTACACATACGGCGAGGGTGGGTTTCTGGTAGCTTGGTGGTAAGTAACAGGTACCACTGTAAAAATAGGGCGCTAGGGGCTTTCCCGTTGGGGGAAATTTGCTAGTCTTAGGGAACCTGCAGGGGGGCGTTTCCATACGACGTTAATGCACAGTGTGTGCGACCAAGTATTGGCGACATCGGCGTTGGTATTGGGGGCGATAGCCCCGATTACAACAGCCCCGATTACAACAGCCCCGTTTACAATAGCCCCGTTTACAATAGCCCCGCTTAGAGAGGGCTCGATTAAAAGAGTGTAAATAGACAGTGAAGATTGAGCAGCTGGCAAGGGGGACACACGGTTCGGGGGGGCCGGCTTCACAGACGAGCCGCCCACTCCTATGTTTGGAGATTAATCCGCCCCGGGGAACTGACATAGAGCCGGTTTTAGCCCGCTATGAGCGGCTTGAAGGGGTCGATTTTGTCAATGTGACTGATTCAGCTCTCGCCAAGATGAAACTCTCGGGCTTAGTCTTTGCGGCTCTGTTTAAGCAGCGATTCGGAATAGAGCCGGTGGTGAATCTTTCGTGTCGTGACCGAAATGTGATCGCCCTCCAAGCAGATCTCTTGGGAGCGTGGTCGCTCGGTGTTCGCTCGATAGTTGCTCTGACCGGTGATGCTGTCACTGTTGGCGATATGCCGGATGCAAAAGGCGTATTCGAGGTAAACTCGATCGGTCTGTTGCATATTATTGCAACTCTCAACTCAGGGAAGGATCTCTCTGGTGGGGAGCTTAAAGGTGGCACAGCCTATGTACCTGGTGTCGTGGTGAACCCTAATGCTCGCAACAGAGACGCTGAGATTCGGCGGCTTGTACGTAAGCGGGAGGCTGGTGGTTCATACGCCTTGAGTCAGCCGGTATTTGATGTGGATCAGGCGACAGAGTTCTTTGAGGCAGCGGCACCTAGTGGGGTTGATAGTTTCGTGGGGCTTTTGCCCTTTAAAACAGCAAAGGGGTTTGAAGCGATCGCAAAGATTCCAGGAATTAAAGTTCCGGAGCGGATTCTGAGCAAGGTACAGACGTTGCGCGATAGTGATGTTGGTGCGTATTCGCTCGATATCGCGTGCGAGATAGCAGAGCGGGTGAGTCCGTTTGTAAGAGGGTTTCATGTAGTCAGTGGTGGTTCGCCTCTGCTGGCGATAGATTTATGTAATCGTCTGGCGTCGTGGATATCCGCGCGCACATGACGAACGGTGTGGAGTACGAGGGAAGAGAGAGATGAAGCGTCGAGAAGAGATGACCTTCCTTGAGAAGATATACGTGGTCGAGATCGCCAAGGGGCTGAAGATCACCTTTGGCAAGCTGCTCGGTAATTTGTGGTTGCATATCTTGCACGCCCTCGGGTATCAGACCTCGGTCGCGGCGGCCGCGTCGATTCAATACCCTAATGCGCGGAGAGCATACCCACCTCGCTATCGTGGTCGACATCGGCTGACGTTGTATCCGAATGGCGATATCAAATGCACTTCGTGTTTTCTCTGTGCAACGGCGTGTCCGGCTCGCTGCATCTACATTGAGGCTTCGGAGCACGATGACCCCCAGGTTGAGAAATTTCCAAAACGCTACGAGATCGACACGCTGCTCTGTATCTACTGCGGGTATTGCGTCGAGGCGTGCCCCGTCGATGCTATTCGGATGGACACAGGGTTGCATCCAGAGGTCTACCCAGCGGATCCGCGCCTGTTTATCGAAGACAAAGAGACCCTGATGGAGCGCTCGCGTCTTTTAGAGGATCACGGTCCAGAGAAGCTCTACGACATGCACATGAAGAAGATGCAAGAGCTTGAGAAGGTAGTGCTGTAATGGTTGGAGCACGATGCCGCTCGGTATCGCGTTGTGTCGTCGGACGTTCTGTTGTTGCACGGTGTATAATTGCCTTCAGTGCAGCCGTGACCGTTGTGGTGAGTGCTTCTGGCAACCTCGCTCGCGGTGATGATCCGGCGGTCCCAAAAGGGGCGGGGCCCCTTCCCGATCTATCGAAGGGAGCAAAGGTAGGTGTTACCGTCACCGCCCAACATGCACAGCTCTATCGAATGCTTATGCCACCTGAAGTTGCCTCGATGCTCGATCGGGGCGAGTTTGCGTTTGAGGCGGTTGTAAAACCGCGCGAGCCAGCACGTTTTGAGACGCAGCGGCAGAGCGACGCTTCATTGCCGACGATCACCTCATCAGGTGTTGTAAATGATACTTCGGGGGGGAGGGCCTTTATCTCGCCCATGTTCGATCTTCCGCGTAGTGCGATGGGTGATCTGACATCAGTTGCCTACAAGGTATTGTGGAATACGGCGAGTCTTACGTGGCGGTACGCATCGTTTGCGAGTACACAATCCGTGCTTATCTTTACAACTCCGGAAGGTGAGCCGCGCAAACTTGAATTCGATGTCGAGCGAGTACATCCGAGAAAGCTGGGCGAGGTCACGGGCACACTAGAGCCGATCTTTCGTGAGCGGATATCAGCGCGCAAGCCATCTGCGATTGAAAGCCTTTCGTGGTTAACCCTTCGTTTTTTTGGAAATGGAGAGGATTTCGTTTGGGCCGCATCTCCGGTCATTAATGCCATTCGACAAATAACGGGTAGTAACCGGTCGGATGCGATGTTTACTGGGGTGTTCTCGCCGGATGACCTGTTTGTGTGGTCAGGAAAAGTTGAGCTGGTTGAGCCATCAGGGCTGACGTTGCTACCGATGCTAGTACCTCTGCTTGAAGCTAAAGAGACTAAGGTCGAGGCGCGCGAAGGGTGTGTCATACGCACGACTCGGGGAGAAGGGGGGGTTGTTTTAAACTACCAGAGCGCACGTTTTAAGGGCGCTGGGGGGTGGGTTCCTACCAATACAGTGATGGGGCTCAGAGCCGTGTGGCGTATGGATCTTACATCAAAAGATCCGTTTTCGCTTGATCCACGCCAAACCCTCTACGTCGACCGTGATACGGGACTCCCTGTATATCGAGTGGTTTGGGATGACGCGGGCCGATTGCGTCGGGTAACAGTTGGCATCCTGCGATCGTTTCAGCAAGAGGGTGGCCCAGCTGAGGTAGCGCTTGCAGGCCAGGTGCAGGTGCACGGGAGTAGCACAGGGCGTCTTATGCTCCTTACGGATTCGTTTGTGACGTGCACAGGGTACCAACCTGGTCGGAGTAAAGTGGATTTTGATCCAAGCACATTCGTCAGGTTTTCGCCCTCGGACGCCAAAAGCCAGAAAAAGCTTGAATAACGCAGGGAATCAGAAGATAGTTCGGATTGATCGCCGCTCGCCATGAGTGAAGAACAGTTGAGTTGTGCCGCGTATAGTGATTTGCAAGAATCCGTGCCCCAAGGTGACTACAAGACCTGGAGGGCTTTGTCGGGGGAGGATTGGCCTATATGCCGCCTAGAGTGTCTGGAAATCGGATAGAGAGGATAATTGGTCTGGGAGACCTTCCCTTGTTGCGGCTCTCGCACGACTCAGGCTTCACAACGGTAGTTTCCGAGTATGGTGCGCATGTGCTGTCGTGGGTAGACCCGAGTGAGCGAGAGCTTCTCTTCGTAAGTGAGGAGGCGAGCTACGAGCGCGGAAGGCCTATTCGTGGCGGGATTCCGATCGTATTTCCACAATTCTCTAAGGGCGTGTTGCCCGCTCACGGTTTCGCCCGAACGATGATGTGGAAGGTGGTTCGCGAGCAGGTGAGTACCACCGGGCCGGTAGCAGTTACCTTACGTCTCTTACCTGATGCTCGAACGCGTGCGGTGTGGCCATATGAGTTTCACGTTGAACTTGATGTGGTGTTGACCGATGTGCTGCTTCTGACGATGCGAGTGGAGAATACCGGCAGAATTCCCTTTCAATTCAACTCTGCGCTCCACACATACTTCCGGACTGAGGACGTATCGAGGCTGCGTCTACAGGGCTTCGCCGGATGTGAGTTTGTCGATATGTTGCGTGGGAGAAAGATGGAAGTCGAGGGGCGCCAGGAGGTGGTTATTGATGGGCCGATCGATCGGGTATATCGAGACTCTCCACAGAGTGTGCAGGTGTGCTCCGATGGTGATCGTTATGCGTACCTGATAACCAAGGAGGGATTCACCGATACCGTCGTGTGGAATCCCTGGATTGATGGCGCAAAGGCGCTCGCAGATCTTGGAGACACAGAGTACGTAGAGATGGTGTGTGTTGAGTCGGGAAACGTACTTACGCCGATTACACTTGCCCCTGGAGAGCTGCATACAAGTGCGCAGATCGTACGAGTAGCGGGGTATTAGAGCGAGTACCCCTATTTGACCCGTCGCAGATGACCGGCGGCGGCGCGTGGAGTCTTCAATCGGGGACGGACCTCTCGGCGAGCGAGCTCTGCATTGCGCTCCTCTTGTGACAGAACTAGATCGAGAATGTCAGGCGGAGTTGCTTCAGTCCACACGAACTCTTCACCTCGCACTGACGATGCACCCCAGATGCTGCCCCAGGGTATTGAGCAGACGAAGTAATTGGGCCCGAAGAGAAGCTCAGCGGTGATCTGGTTTTCGTTGGTCGACAGACGCCCCTTAAAGTACCGACTAAGGCGTAGTGTTACCGTCCGGTTATCCATTAAGTACTCAGGTACCGTTACGCCCGGAAATGCAGGATTGATGTGTACCAGAACTTGCTCGTCGTTCAGCAGACGGCTGATAGTTGTCTCTTGGTTTGCCTGGGTGCTACCTTCTGTTGTGATCATCGCTTTCCCGTTTTCCATTGATTGATCTAGTCACTGCATTTGGAGCTGTGTTGCTGAGGTGTTCTTGAAGCGGGCAGTATCGAGCCGCTCTATCGTTCCTCATCACGTATCCTGTATAGATGCAGTGTTATCGAGAGAGGCTTCGGCTGCTTTCCGGGGGGACGATTCTGCGAGGAAGGGTGGAGAGCGGCTCACCGAATATGCCTACTATGTGTAGTTAATCTAGCTACCTAGAAGTGGATCTCAAGGTTACCATCAATTTTGTAACCGATGTTTTATTTAGGCGCTTTGTTGGTTGTTAGTAAGATCGCAGTAGCGTAGGCTCCGGAGGTTATGTTTCCTGATTCACAACGTACGCAACGGTTCTTAGTGATAATGGTTTTGGCAGCGGCGCTGACAGTACCATGGCTCACTCGTCCATTTCACACCCGTGGCGAACCACGCGAAGCGCTCGTCGCGCAGGCGATGCTCAGTACCGGTAATTGGATATCACCACCGGCGTACGATGGTGCTGTGCCGTCAAAACCGCCATTTTCGCACTGGTTAATCGCGCTCGGCTCGCTGCCTGGAGGTGAAGTAACAGAAGCTACTTCGCGGTTGCCGTCTGCGCTTGCTGTCATACTTTTTAGTGCGGCGTTCTTCGTATTTCTTGCAGCAAGAGTTCCGCTTGGAGTGGCTACCGGAGTATCACTGGTGCTCCTTGCAAGTAGCGAGTGGTTTCGTAGTGCGTCAACGTGTCGCGTTGATACCCTACTAGCAACGAGTATGGCAGGAGGGTTGCTGAGTCTCTATTGCTGGTGGGAGCGCTCCTACCGAGGGGGTCCCTGGCTGGCGATCGTGTTGATTGCGTGTGCAGCACTGACCAAGGGTCCAGTAGGAGTTGTGTTACCGCTTGGGCTGTTTGGCTTCTTTTGCTGGGCTCGTTCGTCCTTTAGTTATAGGGTTCTACCGGGCATAGTGGTACGAACAGTGATGATCTGTGTGCCAATGGTGGCGATCGCTTCACTCTGGTATGTCCTGGGCTACTTTGAGCGAGGAGGTGCTTTTCTAGACAAGATTCGCTACGAGAACTTCGAACGATTCACAAGCTCGATGGCCGACGAGCCGCATAAGCATTCAAGCTTCTATCTGATCGGGATGCTCGCGTTGGGAATCGTGCCGTGGTCTCTGTGCTTTCTATCGGCATGTGCTCCTCAGAGGATTCGTGGTTGGTGGGCGCAGTGGGCCACCAAAACAGACCGGAGCAAAGGTTGGCTTGCTTCGTGGTGGGGTGAGCAGGGCGCGCTCTACCAGTTCTCGTGGATCGTTACGCTCGGCGTGGTGATATTTTTCTGCATTCCTTCGAGCAAAAGGAGTGTGTATCTCTTGCCAGCCTATCCATTCATTGCGTTGCTCTTGGAGCGCGAGTTAAGGCGCATGATCCAAGATAGGGGCAGGGTATTCCTCTGGCTCGAGCGGACCATTTGGTTCGTTCTCGTTTTGACCTCGATTGCTGCGGCTGTGCTTTCTTTCATATCGGTTGGAGGAGTAAAGCTGGATTGGGGAGCGTTCAGCGCAAGTATGACTCTCAACAAGGTGATGTCGTCTGCGGCCATAGTTGCGGTGCTCGGAGGGTTGCAGCGTGTAACTCTCAACGAGCTTTGCACTGAGCGTTTTACGAGATTGGCGCTGGTAGTGGTGACCGCGGTATCCCTGGTCAGTTTCTTCATATACGACGGGGTTGCTTGGCAGTTATCACCGAAGCGCTGGGTCTACGGAGATCAGCTGCAGCGAGCGCTTGAACAGCAACCACCTCCGAGGCTATTTTCCTATGGTAGCGAGGCTTACGGAGCTAGCTTCTATCTCAAGAAGCCTTTTTCTCGAGCTACTCCCGGCGGAGTGCCAGCAGGATCACTTGTGTTTCTTGAAGAGCGAAAAAGAGCGGAGTTTGAATCTCGCATAGCGAGTCAGGTAGCAGAGGTGACGCGCTATCACTCCGGTCTGAGCTCGCATCGGCAAGATGTGGTAGTAGTCAGAGTGATCACGCCAAATACATCTGCGCAGCGTTAAGTAGCGCTGCATACACCTACATACACCTGCATACAAAGTACGTCGATCACTGATCTCAAAAACCGCGCAAAAACCCCCGAAAAAGCGCTGATTTCGAGCAACGTACGGTTCTTTCGTACGCATAACTTTTGTAACGATTCAGGATAGCGAATCGGATCTGAGTAAAAATGTGAGGGAGGAGATATGCCGAATTGTGGAAGACGTCATGCAGGATATTCTGGTAACCGTGGTGCCGGTCAAGTGATCGTTGCGCCACCATCGTATCCGTCTAGCCAGGTAATGCCGCAGGCGATGAGTACACAGGTGCTTGCGGAGTCTGGCATGCAAGGTGTGTACGATAGGAATGGAACTCGTGTGGCGCTCAGTGCGGGCGCTCTAACGATAACGGGGAATCCGGCAACCGGCGAGGCGGCAGCGTTTAAGCGTGCTATCTCAGCCCAGATACGGCACGGTGCCGGCACGCCGGTTGTTGATCTAGCGACTACCGACGGTGTTGTGAGTACAGGACGAGAGCTGAGGCAACACCTTCAACATATCCCGGTTCAATGCGGCTGGGGTGGTGTTGCCTACCAGCAGCAGGTGGTGACAACGGTGGTTGAGATGCAGCAAGTTCAATCACAGAGTGTCATCATCAATAGCATTCCCGACGTGATGGGAAGGTTAAACCTGTCTTTAGGTTCGCAAGACCGGGCGTTCATCGACCTTGCGTCGATTAAAACCAACTGCGTGATATCGCTGGATAAGAAGCCAGGGAGCGCTGGTAAAGCGGTGCTGATACTCGGTGGTGGCCGACCGATCGAGAGCATCTCGTTCGACCGTGCGAGAGGTACTGCGGTGCTCAAGGTAGGTGGCCAGGAGGTATCGCTTACTGGAGTATCCTCACCCGAGGATCTCCTGGTGGCAACGAGTGTACTCGATGCTACGCAGGGTGTACTCGCTGATATCGGCGCAGTGGCATCGGCGGTAATGGATCGTGTGAGCGAAGTGCCGAAGGCAAAAGTACCAAAGCCGACTCCGCCACCAGTGGCGACAGCACCTGAGCCATCACCCGCGCCAGGCTCACCGAGTGATCAAATTATTGCTAAGAAGGATAAAGAGATCGCTGAGCTAAAGGCGCAGATGGCCGAGATGAAGAAGCAGATGGACGAGATGCGCAAGCTGATGGAGGCTAGAACACCTCTCGGTACTGCTCCCGGCGAATCGACTGTGCCGTCGAATCCGCCTTCTGAGCCAAAGCCTTACGTGGAGCCGAGCATTGATTATGCGCAGCGAGCTAGTGCGCTCCATGAGCAGCTTAATGGTTGGTCGTTCGGCTTATTTGCCATGAGTCTATCGGCGCAGCTTAAGGTGATGCACCAGTTCTCTGATCTCACTGATGAGCAGGCCAAGAAGCTCAAGGATGAGTACCAGAGAGTATATGGTCGTGATCTAGTCGCTGACATAGAGAAGCGATTAAGTGTCGGGCGTACTGCTGCTCTGAAAGCCAAGCTCGTTGGGTTTAACGCGGAAGAGTTAGCTACGCAGATGCAGTCTAATATCAACGCTTGGGTTGATGATGAACCGGCGATGCTGGTTGACCTAATCTCAAACCTATCGTTTGAGCGTAGGCAGGCAGTGTCTGCAGCGTTTAAAAAATTGACCGGCCAGACGGTCCTTGAGGCGCTTAAGGCAGATTACGCATGGAATGACAATGTAACTCCTATTGAGCCTTTCCTGAATGAGAAGGACATTCCAGGCCTAACCGAGGCTGCCGAGCTGTATCACCTCATGAATGGGGCTGGATCCAACGATGAGCCGCTGATTCTGAGAACCCTGGAACGAGGTGCCGCGTCTCCAGGGGAGTTGGCAGGAGTCTTTGGTGCCTATTTCGCGAAGACGTGGAGCAAGAAGACTTTGCTTGAGGTGCTCCAGGGAGAGCTTAGCGAAGAGTTTTTCAAGAAGGCCAAGGCTGTGATAGAGAGATCGGATACAGAGGTCTAGTTCAGAGAGTATGCTTGGGCCTGCGAGTTGTTCCCGTTAACGACTCGCAGGCCCCTTTTTTTGGTATCCATTTAGAGAGCTGAGTGAGATACTCTGTAATGAACAATCCCCCAAAGCGTCTCTTTTTGTCACAGATATGTCAGAGGATCGAGCACCTGGTACAGAGAAGTTCTGTGCTGATTTAGAGGCTGGTGTAAACTGCGGCGCACGATCGGTGCGAGTGTCTCGGGCCACGACAGAGCTTTTTGATCTTATTGTAATCGGTGGTGGCATCCACGGAGTATGCGTAGCAAAGATCGCCGCGCAGGCTGGGCTCTCGGTCCTGCTTCTTGAGCAACACGACTACGCGAGTGGCACTTCGAGCAGAAGTTCTAAGATGGCGCATGGTGGACTGCGCTACTTGGAGATGTTTGATTTCGAGCAGGTCTTCGAAGGAATTAGGGCACGTGAAGCTCTCTTTGAGAAGTTGCCTAACCTCGTGCGTCCAGAGCGTTTTCTTATTCCGATACCGCAGGGTGACCTTTGGTTGCGGCTAAAGCTCGGAGTAGGATTGCGATTGTACGACCTCTTTGTGCGTAGCAAAGATCGCAAGCACTCCTGGATTGCTGGAACGCCAGCTCCTTTCGGTGGGCATCAGAAACTCGCGGGATGCTATCAGTACACTGACGGTCTCATGAGTGATAGTCGATTAGTGTTTGAGTTTCTTCTCGCAGCGCAATCATTCGGCTGCTGCGCCCTCAACTATGCAGAGGTGTCGCAGATCGTCCAGCAAAACGATACATCGTTGAGTGTAAGCTGGAGGGATCTCCGTGCGCAGCGCGAGTGCGTGTCACGCGCCAGACTCATAGTGAACTGTGCTGGCCCGTGGGCTCCACGCGTGCATCCGTTGGGTGGCGCCAAACCTCTTCCAGGCCTGCGGTATAGCAGAGGTTCTCACCTTGTTTTTTCTACGCCCTGGAAGTATCCGTCTTTATTTTTACCTCTCGCAGAGAAGGGGCGCTACTACTTTGTCTGGCCGCATCCCAGCGGCACGATGGTTGGCACAACAGAACGAGAGGTGCAGGATTTAAGCCTTGATCCGGTTCCGAGTGCTGACGAAGTTAGTGAAGTTTTAGATCGCTTGGCCAAGGATCTGCCAGATGCGCAGCTTAATCGTGACACGCTTCATTACGCTTTTGCGGGTGTGCGGACGTTGCCGATGCGCGATTCCAGGAAGGGCGTGAGCCAGCTTTCTAGAAAGCATATATGGAGCTTTGATCAGGGCGTATTGACCCTGTTGGGAGGGAAGTATACTACCTGTGCTTGGACGGCAATTGAAGGAGTGCGTAAAGCTCTAGGTATCTTGGGAGTCAGCCAACTTGAGCTTCCGGATCCTTTAAGTAACCTACCGAGTGCTGTGTCCGATTCAGAGCGCGCAGAGTTGGGGGAGGAGTTGCTCAGGCGGTATCCTAGCCATCCTGCGGCGCTTGCTCGCGCGGTTCAGCGTATGGGAAACCTCACTCTTCGCTATCGCGACAGGTCTGATGCCTGGTCTGAAATCGCTCCCGGCGTACTGCTCGTTGAGCTGTTACATGCAATTGAGCTAGAGCAAGCAGAGACCGTCGAAGATATCGTGCGCCGCCGTTTAGAGCTTGAGGCAACGCCATCTCACGGTATTGAGGCGCTCTCACGGCTAGAGCCTCTCCTTGTGTCGTGGTGGGGCCAGGAGGCGGTCTCGGAACAGATGCGTGAGTTTCGGGAGCGCATGAGGCGAATTGATGCGCTCTGTGGGAAGTAGGGGTACTTACCGACGTCGACCACGTGACGTGAGTGAGCCAAATACCCCGCGAGACACCGAACGACCTATCTGGCTGCCGATAGCGCGGGCTACACTCATCATCATCGCCTCGAGAGGTCCCTGGCGAGTCCGAGCGCCAGCTGGACGTGCGGTACCGCTGCCAAAAATTCCAGATAGGACTGAGCTGCTGCCACCAGCGTTTGTTGCCTGAGGAACCTCCACGGCGGCTGAGCTGGCCTCTTCCATCCGCTTCTTAAGGATCTCGTAGGCCGACTCGCGATCAATCGCCTTTTCATACACACCGCGGATCGTTGAGCTCTCAAGTACTGCCTTGCGCTCCTCAGGAGAGATTGCTCCCAATCTGCTCTGCGGTGGCACTACCATCGCTCGTTGAGCGATGCATGGAGAGCCGCGCTCATCAAGAAGTGAAATGATCGCTTCACCTATTGAGAGCTCGCCGATAACTTGCTGCAGATTAGTTGATCCATCAGAGCGAAACGTTTCAGCAGTGGCTTTAATCGCCTTTTGGTCCTTCGCCGTGAAAGCGCGAAGCGCATGCTGCACGCGGTTGCCGAGCTGGGTCAGTACCGTATCTGCGATATCGAGCGGGCTCTGGGAAACGAAGTACACCCCGACTCCTTTAGAGCGAATAAGCCTGACAACCTGTTCAATCCGGTCAATAAGAGCTTTCGGTGCTTCATTAAAGAGGAGATGCGCCTCATCAAAGAAGAAGACCAGCTTGGGTTTATCGAGATCGCCTGCCTCTGGGAGTTTTTCAAACAGTTCAGAGAGGAGCCACAGCAAGAGTGTCGAGTAGACGAGGGGAGAATTAAGCAACTTCTCAGCGCTGAGGATATTGATAACTCCACGTCCTGAGGAATCAGTTTGGATCAGGTCATCGATAGTGAGAGCTGGTTCGCCAAAAAAGACTTCACCGCCACTATCTTTGAGGGCCAACAACGCGCGCTGGATAGCGCCGATGCTGGCAGCTGATACGTTCCCGTACTCAAGGGTAAATTCTTTAGAGTTCTCACCGAGATGAACGAGCATCGCTTGCAGATCTTTTAAATCAAGGAGGAGAAGACCAGCGTCGTCCGCGGCTCTAAAGGCGATATTGAGCACGCCAGCTTGGGTGTCGTTCAAATTAAGGAGCCTTGCAAGAAGGACAGGGCCGATCTCTGAAATCGTCGTGCGCATCGGATGTCCCTGCTGACCCAGTACATCCCAAAGCACCACTGGATAGGCTTGCGGCGTCCAATCCTCGATACCGAGAGCAGTAAGACGCTCAGTTAACTTCTCGGAGGTTGTGCCGGGTTGGCTTAATCCTGCAAGGTCGCCCTTTACGTCGGCCATAAAGACCGGCACCCCCATGCGACTGAATCCCTCAGCAAGAACCCGAAGGGTCACTGTCTTTCCGGTTCCCGTTGCTCCAGCTATTAAGCCGTGTCTGTTGGCCATGCTTGGTAGAAGGTGAACGAGTTCCGAAGATGATTTGGCGACCAATAGGGGATTGCTCATAGTCAGCAGGTCCTAACAAAGCTAAAGAGGCATTTTGATGAAGAACAAGGTTTGTCGGCACTGGGTGTTCGGACTACCTTGGCACCTTCTGCGAGATGTTAGTACAGGGCCATCCAGGTGTAAATTCACAAGATCCAAGCAACAAATCGGAGAAATTTCCGATGTACCTATAGAGGATAGTAGCCGTGCAGCAGGATGTAGACGTGGTGCCACAGACCTCCAGCCCCGGCCAGGATTTATGTATGACTAATGAACCCAAGGACCTTTTCTTAGCTCTCGTAGCCCATGAGATGCGCAATCCGCTATCAGCAGTCAGCTCGGGGATTAAGGTTCTCGAGCAGAGGCTGCCACCAGCAGAGCATGGTGATGTGCTACAGATGATGAATCGACAGATTGAGTATCTTGCCCGCCTCGTTAGTGATCTGCTTGATGTCTCTCGTGTTCATCAGGGACAATTACTGGTCTCAAAGACTTTGATACGCATGAGTGATGTTGTTGATTCAGCGCTGGAGATCTGCCGGTCAGCAGTTGAGCGAAAGGGGCACGCGCTTAAGGTTTTACTTCCAGAGCAGCCGGTCGTGCTCAATGGAGACAAGCAGCGCTTGAGTCAGGTTCTTGTTAACCTGATCGATAATGCGGCGAAGTACACGCCTGATGGTGGGGAGATCGTTCTCTCTGTATGTCAGGAGGGGGCACAGGTTCTGCTGGCAGTGCAGGATGATGGAATCGGTATCTCCGCAGTCGAAGCGCCGCATATCTTTGAGGTCTTTAAGCAGATCAAGCAGAAAGATGGATCACACAAAGATGGACTGGGGGTCGGACTCTATCTGGTTAAGATGCTCGTCGAAGCACACGGAGGAGCTATACAAGCGCACAGCGATGGCGCTGGCAATGGTAGTACCTTTCTCGTCAGATTACCGTGTATGATGCCTGAGTCTACCAGCTCGACTTCGTAACACCCGGAATGAGTCCCTTGTGGGCCATCTCGCGGAATACGATACGCGATACCATGAACTTCTTGTAAATACCGCGAGGGCGGCCTGAAAGCTGGCAGCGATTACGTACACGCTCCTTAGCTCCGTTGCGCGGTAGTGACTGTAGCTTCTGGCGAGCCTTGTAGCGGTCCTCGTCCGATAGCTTTGGATCAAGTGCCTTGGCCTTGAGTTCTTGGCGCAGAGCATACTGCTTAGCGGCCATCTTGATGCGTTTTTCGTTACGGAGAACTGAACTTTTCTTTGCCATAGTGAAATACTAACTACTACCTAAACGAACCCGAAGATTATCATACTTGTACCCGAAGTCTAGGGGCTGGAGGTAAAATGTTGAGGTAGCGTGCTGTTCTGTGAGGACAAGGCGCTAACATATTGAATTGGCAATGTGTTTTCAAGAGTAATCGTGGCCCTTAAGCACGTTATTACACAAGGGAGAATTCGAATGTGGTTGGTCAGACGCCAATCATCCGGGTGTCGAGGGCCCCGAGACGCATGGAGGGCGGACTTCCAGTCCGCTGTGATGAAATGATCAAAAATGTTCGAGGAATGCCGACGCGGCTGGTCAGAGTCAAGCCCATATGTCGCGAAGTCAACTTGTCGTCTCGCTAGCGCTAGTGGTCAAGAAACGCCAAAAGTTTATCAACCTCTGTCCTGGCTCCCTCAAGGCTCTCCAAGGCCGGAGTTTCTAAGATAAATGGTATCGAGCACAGTTTTGTATGATTAAAGATGTGTTCGAGAGCGCTCGCACCGATAAGGCCATCTCCTATATTTTCGTGACGATCTTTTTTGCTACCGCATTCGGTTTTGCTGTCGTTCATGTGGATGGACCACACCTTATCAAGTGACAGCTCGCGGTCGACAACGGCTACCACCGACTCCAGGTCGTTCACGAGGTCGTAGCCGCTGGCCCACATGTGTTGAGTGTCGAGACCGAAACCAACAAGAGGTTTGCGCTCTAGCTGCGAGTAGATCAGAGCTAACTCCTCGACGCGATCGCCGATAATGTTTCCTGATCCCGCGGCGACCTCCATGATAAGTTTGGATGTATCTGGTGCGCGTTCTAGAACCCAGTTGAGGCCGGCTACAACGCGGTCATAGCCTTGAGCCTCATCGGGTTGATCCTTCATGCTTCCGACGTGGAAGATAACGCCAGCGCCACCGATGCGTGCACTCAGATCCAGATAGTTGAGTAGTGACGTCTTTGCCAGGTGAAACTTTTGGGGATCAGGTGTTGCCATGTTAATGAGGTAGATGGCGTGAAAGAACACCTTCTCAAGGCAGGAACCTTCCTTAAGCCTATTAAACTCGTCTTCTACTCCTGCTGCAAAAGGCTGTGAGTTCCAGCGTTGTGGAGGGGAGGGATGAATCTGGATCGTGTTGATGTTGAGTTCGATGGCAGCTTTTGCCGCGTTGGCTAGACCACCTGCGCACGATACGTGGGCTCCTACATAGCGTTTCATCACACCATTCCTCTCTCTTTTCTGATATATTTCCCTTTTATGGGGCCGGCGTTATTCTCGACTTGGCAGTTGCGGGTCTGAAGATGGCGCATCTACTCAAAATCTCTGCGGCTTTTGAGTACCTGCGCTATTTGTATCCTCCTTAACTACAAATCTAGGATTATATTTGGTTCGCAGTAATTACGGCGTAACGCCTCACCGTGAGAGTTACTATACGAAACAGCTCTTAAAATTACCACGTTGGTTTCGTGGTGGTAGGATTACTGAATATGGTGCGATCGCTGGTCTTATTGATTCTAGGTGCTGCCGTCGGCGGCGTGTCAGTGTGGCTTGTTAACCAGAGTCCTCAGCAGACGGTAAGTCCGAGAGTTACCCCAGAACCGGCCCTTGTGCGTTGCGAGTCGGAGTTAGAGCGGCGTGACGTAGAGCTTCAGGAGCTTCGTAGGCTGAGCATTCGGGCGACCGCATCTATAGCCCCGTCAGAGCAGACGCATGTGCAAGGCGAAGACGGTTCCGCTGAGCACAGTAACGAGGACTCGATGCAGCAGGCAACCGCTTGGCGCATCTCGGCTATCGAGAAGTTTGTGCCTCTGTCGGATGAGCAGCGACGGCGTCTTGCTGAGAAGTTTGTTGAGGAGCGTAAGGCGAAGGCAGAGGGGCGCGAGAGTGTTGCAGAGTCCCTTGAGGAGATCCTTGGAGAGGAAAATGCCCAGGTCTATCGTGGACAGGTCAAGGCTACCTATGAACGGGTTCAGAATGAGGAGCTTGAGAAGGATACTGTGTGGATGGCTCGGAAACTGGCCCTCTCCCCCGAGCAGGAGGGGCGGATGCGGGCAACATTTGAAGATGTAGAGCGGGCTGTCGCTGCGGAATACCCGGCATCCCAGCTGGGAGCAGGCGACACGCCTCAGCAGCGGGTACAACGGATGATCGCTGAAAACAAAAGAAGGGTCCAACTCCGAGCAGAACGTTTGCGACAGGTGTTGCCTCCTGAGCAGTACGAAGCGTACATGAAAGCAGAGAGCGAATCGGCGGCCTCCGAAATGGAGGTGTTCCACGATAGCGGAGAGGAGAAGCTAACGTCAGCCAACTAGCTTCTTGTAGTCACGGATACTCTGCCTAATAACCTTCGGTGCCATGGCGCGGCCGTATACTTGAGCAACTTCAACAGTCGCACGTTTGTGCTTACCTGGAATCTGCTTGTAGGTGAGAAAATAGTGCACGAGGCGATCCACCACAGCCTTGGGAAGATCCGTGATGTCCTCCATATCGCCGAATACGCCGTCCCCTTCCAAGACCGCGATAATTTTGTCGTCGGCTTCCGAGTGATCCAGCAGTTGCAACCCACCGATTGGTCGTGCACGAACGAGGATGTCCCCTTGAGCGATTACCACATCGGCAAGGATGCAGATATCGAGCGGATCGCCGTCTCCTTTGATACGGGCCTTGCTCTTGAGGGACTGCGCGCAGAGCGCCCCAACACCATCCCCGCAGTAGGTTTGGGGTACAAATCCATAAAGAGTGGGGCAGTGATTCGAGTACTTCTGGGGTCTGTCGACCTTGAGGATCCCCGAAGCTTTGTCGATCTCGAACTTGACGGTATCTGTCGGCACGATCTCCACGTAGCAGGTGAGCATGTCGGGAGCCTCATCACCGTGTGATACTCCGTGCCAAGGATGAGCGCGATGCATGTTGATCTGATTCATATTCTCCTGAGCGTCCTCTAGTCGAGTGTACTATGTGCCTCTTGTGTCTACCGCGCGCAGACCAGCGTGAGTTCGTTTTTATTGTGCGTAAGCTGGCGGCCATCAAACCAGCGAGATTGTGCTCGCAGAAAGGATGAGAGCGCAAGTAGTGTTTTGATCTCTGGTGCCCCTTTAAACTTCATAGTCACGCAGAGATTTCGGCAAAGGTCGTGTCTGATCCAGTCCTCAACCAGACGGGAGGTGTTTTCAGGGGTAGTAATCACATCACATACGAGCCAGTCAACTGGGGTGGGAGGGCGCCAGGAGAGCGCATCGTCACGAGACCACGATACTGAGCGGTCCTGCATAAGGGGAGCTGCGAGCGGGCTACGATCGATCGCAGTCACTGAAAGTCCAAGCTCTCGTAGAACGTACGTCCACCCTCCTGGACTGGCTCCGAGGTCTACGGCGCTCGAGCCACGCTTGAACGAGAGAGAAAATACTTCGATCGCCTCCCTTAATTTCTTAAAAGCACGTGACGGAGGCCGCTTGTCATCTGCGATGGGATGGTGCCCAGCCATCGTACGAGCAAGTGCAGACTTGTAGATCTGGCGCGTTTGGTGGCTGGCGATGCTCACATAGCCAGATGTCGGCTCGGTAAGTACCACCTGAACAAGGGTTGCCTGAGGAGAGGGGTGTTTTTCAAGGGTGCGCAGATAGCTGCGGCGTTTTTGCTTTAACAGGGTCTCAACACCCTCGTGCACCCGCGAAGAACGAGCGTACTGTTTACCCGTGGCTACGCTTGCTGGTTCGAAGACGTGAAGGCACCACGTTGGCGGCGTTTCTCCAAAGGCCGCTGTTACGGTATCAAGAATGGCAGAAGCCCATAAAGAGATCGATGCGGCTCGCAGGTATTGCGCGTTCGGGAGGCACTGAGCCGAAAAAAATAGGGGAAGGGCACAGAGATCTTCATGCGAGTGGTGGCTAAGCACTACCGTTTGAGGTGTGGTCTGGGTACACTCAACCTGAGAGGTTCGGTATCCAAGTTGGGTGCTCTGGGAAAGTTCCGAGCAAAGATATCCCTCTTGTCCAGGGCGTGTAATACACACCGTAGAGAGAATCGGTGAGTGCTGAACGGTAGAATGAGTAGAAGGGGAGTTGGTCATGAGTCGCAATAGTCGAACGCGATATTCTACCACACGGCAGCAGAAACGGCGAGGGAAAAGCGATAGGAGTAAAGCGGCCGTTGAACGTTCACGTGAGTCATTCACGAAGTTCTACGGAGTACAGGCGTGTCGGGCGGTATTCCAATATCGCCGTAATGAGATACACCGGGTATTTGTACAAGTGGAGTTGCAGGAACACTTTGAGGATCTCCTCGATTGGAGTGAGCGCCGCGGCATTCCATACAAAGTAGTTGAATACGACGAGTTATCGCGAGTCGCTGCCACTGAGCATCACGAGGGTGTGTGTTGTGAGGCGACATCGCTCAAGTCTCTGTCGGTCAGCGCGTTTTTGGCTCGCCTGAAGGATACGTTACGGGGGTGTGTGCTCGTACTCGAAGCGGTAGAGAACCCTCACAACATAGGCGCTATTCTGCGCACCGGTTGTTTTTTTGGAGTCCAGGGGGTTGTGCTCGTCTCGCAACAGGTTTCAGCCCTCTCAGGGGCCACGTGCCGTGTCGCTGAGGGGGCAGCCGAGCTGGTGCCGGTTGTGATCGTTCGCCACGTCGATGAGGCTATGATGGCTCTCAAGAAATGCGGTTACACGCTGGTGGCCACAACGCCGCATCAGGCACGGTCAATCTACTCTATAACGTGGCCCCAGAAGGTTGCTGTTCTCTTCGGTGCAGAGGGTCCCGGACTATCTGAGGTCGCACTGGAAGCGGCATGTGAGCGAGTCGTCGTACCACGCCTTGGGGGGGTGGAAAGTCTCAATGTTGGTGCGGCAGTAGCGAGTGTGCTAACTGAGATTAGACGCCCGATGCAGGCGAAGGGGTAGTCTCTCTGGTGTGGTGATCTGAGCGACACGGGCCAGCTCTCCCAGGGGCTCTTTGACTATCGCTCGTGCTATGATTTCCCCGCTGATGGGGCATGAAAGGAGTCCACGGCTGCCGTGTCCGACATTGACGAAGATTCCAGGAATGGGGGCGCTCGTTACTTTGTTGGCTAGGTTAGTGCCCGAGCGATATTGAGCTGCCAGTTCCTTCCAGTGAGCATAGTTAGGAAGCGCGCCGATGTAGGGCAGCCTGTCGATCGTTGATGTCCGGAAACAGACACGAGTACCGGCTGTCTCGGCATTACTAAGGGAGAGTGCAGGGAGCCACTGAGTATTCAGGCGCAGCATCTCCTCGGTATCTGAGGAGCGCGGCGTAAGTTCATCATCATCGTGGCTGTAGTGAGCCCCAAGGAAGTGCATTCCAGCCACGTCAGGGGTGATATACCCCCCATAGGAGACCACGGTGTGTAAGGCACGTGACGAATCATTGGAACGGACGCCGGTTGTCTGTCCACGGATTGCCTCTAGTGGTAGCCATGAGGTGAGCTCTAGTCTAGAGGTTTCGTGTGCAGCGCACACCACGACCGAGTGACACAGAAACGATCGCTGATCAGTGCATGAAACCGTCCACGTTGTGTCATCGAACTTGAGAGAACAGCACTCCGCACCGAGAGCACGAGTGAGTCGGTTGGAATCCTCAGCGAGAAGTCCTTCTATGAATTGTCGGGGCGAGAGAAAGCCTGCGTCGGGAATATGGAGTGCTGCCGAGGTAATCGCTGTGCCTGATATAGTAGAGCTCTCGGCGGCTCCAACGCGATGCACGAGTGGCGCACCCAAGACCGGTTCCCCTGATTCAATCGTTGCCGCGAGCCGACGGGTAGATGGGAGCTGTAGCGCACCGGTTCGGTGAAAGCTCATCGCGCACCTGGGGTGCTCGCGAAGTAGGGTGTGCGTGAAGGCGTATCCAGCCGAGTAGAGTGATTCGAGTGTAGACCTCTTCGTTGAGAGGTAGGGGGTCAGAAGTCCCCATGCATTGCCCGAGCCCTTTGATGCGATCTGCGGGGCGGTGTCGAGGAGTGCAACCTGCACACCCCGTCGGATCAGAGCATGTGCTGTTGCGCCACCAGCTAATCCGGCTCCGATGACGACCACATCAACGATTTGTTTTGACTGCATCGGCGTACGGTAGCATCTATCCCTATAGCCGAGAATCCGGATAGAGTGCACGTACAAGGAGCTAGCCGCAACAGAGCCGATTTGTGCTGTACTAGTAGTGCTCATACACGTGGCCGGCGGACTGAGCTAGAGTTTCTAGAGAGATTGTCTGGTTGTTCGCAGACGAGGTAGTTTCGTCTGGTGTAGCGACCGCCATAGATAAGGAGTGTGCCTGTGTCTGAAACGAGTATTGCCATCATTCTGGGGCTTGTAGAGGGCATAACTGAGTATTTGCCGATATCGAGTACGGGACACCTGATACTGTTTAATGAGGCGCTTCAGTTTACTGGAGATCGGGCAAAGAACTTTGATATCGTCATCCAATTAGGGGCTATATTGAGTGTGCTGGTGCTCTTTCGTGAGCGATGTGCTGCGCTCGCTCCTGATGGTAAAGAGCTGCGGCTTGACCTGAAGACGCTTGCGGCACCTGGTTTGTACGGGGTGGCAGGGATAGTAAAGTTGGGTCTCGTTTCAACCCCAGCACTTGCAGTGGCATTTCTTTTCGGTAAGCAGATCAAACAGCACCTGTTCGCGCCTCTGCCGGTCGCCCTTGCCCTGGCCGTAGGTGCACTGCTGATACTGCTCGTAGAGAGTTCTAAGCACTTTCACCAGCAACGTCAGGTAGAGGAGCTCACCTGGAAGCAGTCCCTGGTGATCGGTCTCGTTCAGTGTCTTGCACTCTGGCCGGGTATGTCCCGCTCAGCATCGGCGATAATCGGTGGTATGGTCGTTGGTTTGTCGAGGAGAGCAGCGGCTGAGTTTTCGTTCCTGGCGGCTGTGCCGATTTTGACGATCGCTGCTTTTCACGATTTAGTGGAAGCCGTGAGGGTCTTCTCGTATGACGATTTGAAGCTTGTTGCCATCGGATTTGTAGTTTCGTTTGTGTCTGCGCTCCTCACGATGCGATGGTTCATCGGGATCGTCAGCCGCTGGAGTCTTAGACCGTTTGCCTACTACCGGTTGATAGTTGCAGCTATCGTTATTTTTTTGGTTTGTATGCGCTCAGCGCCGGGTGGAAATTAGGAAGTGTGGAAACAATGCGTAATAAACCATAAAAAAAACGGCTCAGAGAACCTGATAACCGGAGTGGTAGCTCGCACTCCCAAAACCTCACGTGTCGACGGTTTGGGAGCACGAGCTACACTCAAAACCTCTTGCAAATCCTTTACGAAAACCTGTCGTAACCTTGGAACACATTGTTCCACACCTCGTAAGGGGCTGTAGTTATAAAACGCAGTCACTTACGAGGTGAGGCGCCACTTCCGTGCTCTTACTATTAGGATACCGAAGCCGCCGGAATGTGTTCACTTTTATCTTCAAAATGAACGAGAAATTTGGGGTCTAGTAGCATCGTTTGGGGAAATCCCTAGGGGAATTCGTGATGTGGTCAGCGTACGGTACGAGAAATCTTGATGTGTTGGAGGGGTTTGCGGTCTTCCGTGTGCGGCATAGAACCGCTACGATTATACCAGGCGCAGGAACCATGTGAGCGCTATGTTGCAGAGAGATGTCGCAGTACAATCGAAAAAGACTTTCGAAAAATCGCAGGCTCGGACGTCGATGTCTTGAGACAGGTTGTGTTGCCATCGGGGGCTGGCTGCTTGTTGTTTTGATGTATCGTGTTATGCGTCCGCCAGCGACCCCTCTCATGGCGATTCGTTACATCCAAGCTGCGTGGACATCAGAAGTTGGTTTCCGTTCATGGGAATGGGTTTCTTTACGAAAGCTTCCGGCTTATGTACCCCAGGCTATCGTTACTGCAGAGGATTCTCGATTTGTCGAGCATTGGGGTGTGGACATCTCTGCGGTCGGAGATGCTATCGACGCAGCCGGTGGGCGGGCGCGCTTGCGTGGTGCAAGTACGATAACGATGCAGACCGTTAAGAACCTCTTTCTTTGGCCAGGAAGGAGCTATATTCGAAAACTTATTGAGTGGTGCATGGCACCCATCGCTGGGGTGGTGTGGGGTAAGCGGCGTACCTTGGAGCTTTACGTTAACGTCATCGAGTGGGGGCAGGGAATCTACGGTTTGGAGTCGGCCGCTCAGCACTACTTCAAAAAGGGGGCAGCGCAGTTGTCGGTATCTGAGGCCGCAGCGCTCGCAGCTATTCTTCCCAATCCAAGAAAGCTATCACCTCTCCGCATGGTTCATTCAACCAGACGTCGGTATGAGCGTATTCTACGGGAGTATGCCTCAACTCGTTTGCCGTAGAGCGCAGCACACATTCAAGCAGATAGCAGGAGAACTGCGATACCCTGCACAAATCCCTGACGTGTCAAACATCTGACACCACGCGTTATTCATAAGGCACTGATTCCTTTGGCTCTGACCTGTGCACGCTTCTTGCACAGTGTCCTTCGAGCGATTTCCTAGACATGGAGTCACTATGCGATTAATCGATTCGATATTTGAGCAGACGGTAACCGGGCTTAATAAGGCGCTGGACTTATCATGGCGTCGTGGTCAGGTGATTACCTCAAACATAGCCAATGCTGAAACCCCTAAGTATCGCGCGTCCGAGCTTGAGTTCGGTAAAGAGCTCGAAAAAGCATTCAATCAGAATGCAGGTGACCAGGTTATGCGGACCCACTCATCACACATGGATGTTGAACGGAACAGCTCTTCACGAATGGTCACAGATCTGAAGGGAATAACGAAGGCCGACGGAAATAACGTTGATATCGATCTACAGATGGCTGCTCTCGCCGACAACGGTAGCGACTTTTCAAATGCTGTGCAGTTGATGAGACACAAGTTTGGCCTGTATCGCGCAAGTATCCGCGATGGTCGGAGTTAGTAGCGTATGAGTATCGATAATCTAAAGGGCACATTTAGCACCACCGCAATCGCAGCAGCGGGGCTGTCTGCTAGTCGTATGCGAGCTGATGTGAGTGCAGCCAACCTCGCTAATAAGGAATCCGTTGGGTACAAGCGCAGAGATCTTTTTCAGACCGCGAGTGCCGTGCCTCTCGGGGAAGGGAGTTTCTCTTCGACGCTTGACCGTCACACACTTATGAAGCCATCGGTGTACGCGATCCTTGAGGATCAAGGTCCAGCGATGATGCAGTACCAACCCAATCATCCACAAGCCAATGCCGATGGATACGTTGCTCTGCCGAACGTGAATATCGTTGAAGAGATGACCAACATGATGTCAGCGCTACGCTCATATCAAGCAAATCTAACCGCGATGGAAGCCGGTCGTGATATGGCCAAGGAATCCCGGACGTTGTTAGGGCAGGTGTAAGGGAGAGTTACTATGTCGATTAGCGGAATAGACGGAAAAATCCCTCAGATCCCCTTTATACAGGGGATTGAGAAGAGCAAAGAAACGGGAGTTCAGCAATTTGAATCACAGGGTGGTTTCGGGCAGGCTCTTGCGGATGCACTGAAGGAGGTAAACAGCCTTCAGAATCAAGCAGACAGCCAGATTGAGGGGCTCACCCTGAAGAAGGAAGGGGTCACTCCGCACACAGCGATGATTGCGCTTGAGAAGGCAGATGTCGCCTTCCAGCTTATGTCAGCAATCCGCGGGAAGATCGTTAGAGCGTACGAGGAAGTCATTCGTACTCAGGTGTAAATTTCAGTTCTAGGAAGGGATTACTGTGGCTCCATCGTTAGACCCCAAAGTGGTATTTTCGCAGATAGTGGATCGGTACATGAAGTTGCCGCTCGCACAGAAAATAGCGGCTCCAGTGCTACTGGCGTTCTGTGTATGGTCAGTCGTATATGCATCAAAGGTGGCGACAGCGCCCGAGTATTCGGTGTTGTACTCTGACCTTAACTCAACCGATGCAGGAGCAGTAGTTCAGCGACTCAAAGAGTTAAAGATAGGCTACCGACTTGAGGGCAACACGATATCTGTATCTCCACCAAGCCAAGTGCATGAGCTCCGATTGAGCTTGGCATCGGAGGGTTTGCCTAAAACTGGTTCTGTGGGATATGAGCTCTTCGACGGTACTAACTTTGCTACGACAACTCTTGGGGAGATGGTAAAGAAGCAGAGAGCGCTACAAGGCGAACTAGAGCGGACGATTATGTCGCTTGATGCAGTTGTAGCAGCGAGAGTGCACATCTCGCAGCCAGAAAAGACGATCTTTGCTAAGCAAGCCCAGGACCCTGGAGCCTCAGTATTGCTGAAGTTAAAACCAGGTAGCGAACTCGACAAGAAGCAAATTAAAGGCATTACCAACTTCGTGGCCAGTGGTGTCGAGGGATTAAAGCCAGAGAACGTGACCATCATTGACGAGTTCGGG
>JBIKKR010000149.1:0-7381 GCA_044360225.1 Bdellovibrionota bacterium
AAGATCGGCGGAAAACTAGGCAAGATATTAGGATTCTAGGGTGGGAATCTTTAAGGCTAAAACAAAGGAGCCCAAAGATACGAGCGATGAGGTCGTTGGTGGCTTCGCTTTTTTTCTCTCGCTCTTATTCCTACTACCCACGGGCGCTATTTTTCTTATTGTTGCGTTGCTGCAGATTCGTTTTGCCGAACTCTCCTCTGTAGTGCTCTTTGTTGCATCACTTATCGTTGGCGTAGGGTTTGCCCACTATGCGGTCAAGGGACACTTCTCTGTCCTAGTACACGAGTGGAAGCACGAGGTCGTCTCATCACTCGTCGGCAACAAGAACAAGCGCATGGAGGTACGTGCGCATACTGGTAGCCTACAGTACGAATATACCAAGCAGACGGCCCACTATAACGCGTTTATCGCCTTGGCACCGTACATACTGCCGATCTGCACGTTCATTGGTATCCTACTGACATTGGCGGTCGGCTCAAGCAATCCACGCGTGCCGCTGGTCATCATTGGAATCTGCTACGGCATCGATCTCCTGATGAATGCACGCGACATTTCACCTGTGCAGAGCGACATTCACCTGATTCGTGGGGGCTTCTACGTTGGGCTCCTATATATTCTCTCGTGGAATATGTTGATAGCTGCGCTGGCATTCGCGTGGGCGTTCAATGGACTTTTAGGGATCGGCGAGCTGGGTACGGTGATACTAAAGATTTTCGTCGCTCTCTACTCAGCACTGACCGGATGGCAGCCTGGGCAGTAGCTATGTGCCAGGTACGCTCAGCTCGTTATAGGCGACCCAATCCATCGTCAAACCATGCGGCGGCGCAGTAACGCCCGCCAGGCGACGATCTTTTGCTGCAAAAATCTCAGCAAACCTACGATCACGGATACGGCCACGCCCGATATCGGTTAAGGTACCGACGATGTTACGCACCATCTGTTTAAGAAATCCGGTTCCAATCACTCTGTAAATCAGTAAGTCGCCGCACTGCTCCCACGAGGAGTTGTAAATGGTTTTGACCGTTGAAGTGGCCGTACAGGTTGAGTCCCGGAACGCTGAATAATCATGAGTACCAACAAGCAAAGCTGCGTCACTTTGCATCTGCTCAAGGTCTAACTGTGGCGCAATATGCCACACGGTGTGGGCCTCAAGCACCGCCGGAGTTGGCCGATTTAATATGCGATACGAGTATTGTTTGTGCGTTGAAGATATACCCGGATGAAATTCAAGGGGCACGAACTCCGCGCTTACCACGGAAAGTTCCCCTTTCATCAGGTGGCTAACCCCTTGCGCTACGCGGTATAGATCCACCTTACGCTCCGTCCGAAAGGTGACTACCTGACCCCTCGCGTGCACCCCAGCATCAGTTCTACCAGCTGCATGGAGCGGGCCAACCGGGGCTCGCACTACTGTTGAGATTATTTTCTCAAGCTCTCCCTGTATCGTCCGCAGACCTGGCTGTTTCTGCCAACCGTGGAACCCCCTGCCGTTGTACTCTACGATAAGCTTGACCTGTCGTACCGTCATGCAGCGATCTGCCGTGCGCCCGGTTAGCGCGCAATCAGCTTCTCCATAATCTGAACAGCGTTGAGGGCGGCACCTTTGCGCACATTATCGGCTACCACCCACAGGGATAGCCCATGCTCAACCGATGGATCGCGCCGAACCCGCCCAACATGGATATCATCCTGCCCAGCGATATCAATCTGCATCGGATACTCATCCATCGCCGCATGAACCACTATGCCCGATCGTGCTGAGAGCTCTTTAACAAGCGCATCTGGCTCTACCGCGCGCTCTGTCTCTACAAAGACGCTCTCAGCGTGTCCAAAGAATACCGGAACGCGCACCGCTGTTGCGGTAATTCTCAAGCTCGGCATGCCCAGAATCTTGCGACTCTCATTGATAATCTTATACTCCTCTTTGGTGTACCCATCTTCGAGGATTACATCGATCTGCGGGATGCAGTTAAAAGCGATCTGGTGCTGAAACGCCTCCATCGGCATCTCTTGTTGATTACAGATGGCGATCGTCTGACTCCACAACTCATCGAGCGCGATTTTTCCAGCTCCTGAAACAGACTGGTAGGTTGAAACCACAACATGCTTAAGCCCAGCGAGCTCATGGATGGCGTGCAGAACGGGTACCAGCTGAATCGTGGAACAGTTAGGGTTAGCAATAATCTTAGTGCGCTCGGTCACCTCATGCAGGTTTACCTCAGGGACGACGAGCGGGATCCCATCCTGCATCCGAAAGAAACTCGAGTTATCGATCGCAACCGCACCAGCTTCCACTGCGATCGGGACGAACTTGGCTGAGAGCTCCGCTGATGTGCCGAACAATGCATAGTCGACCCCCTCAAACGAGCTGGCCGTTAGCTCTGCAACCTCAACCTCTTTATCTCTAAATTTATAGACTTCACCGACAGAGTCTTTAGAGGCAAGGAGTCGTATCTCGGAGCACGGAACCTTGCGCTCCTCAGCAATAACGAGCATTTCACTACCAACGAGTCCGGTAGCTCCGGCGATGGCAATAACTGGATCTTTTCTTGGCATAACTACACCCTGTGTCTACACGTGCTAGTGAGAGTGCCAGAGCGTGAGAGGCGACGCAAGGTTTGCAACGCACTGGTTGTAGGTCCAGTCGGCAGAGCAGAAGCTCTGCGGTGCGATTGGCGCTAGGCCGTTAGGATGTCTTTGTGGCGCTTATCTCGCAGGAGCTTCTCTATCGTGAAGGACGCTAACCGATAGCCCTCCTCCTCTGTTCTTCCTGCCTGAACCGCCACATCCGTTATTGCCTCTATCAGATCACCGATTGTGGTCTGTACGGTAACGGTTTGCTCATCACTTTGAACCTGTCTAGGATCCATACATACTCCTGCAAAAACCGAACACATAACCATCAACCCAGCAACCTTCCGTATTACCCAGGCCGTTGCTAACAGTATACTCTAAGAGTTGAAGGCCGTCCGAAACTTTTAGTCGGAACCTTACCTGCCAGACCAGCAGACGCTGGTCTAATAGATCAGGATTGAGCCCCTGTCCTTAATCAGATGCTCGGTGCTGGGGTTCAAGTGCAAGAATTTGCTCGGGGCATCGCAATTCCCCCGCTATCTAAGTGCAAATTCAACCACTTACTGAAGCCTGGGCATGCCGTAGAGAGTCCAGGTGAATCCTTGACCGGGATCGCCACCAGTAAGCATCAGAACCCAGCCCGGTTTGGGAGGCGACTGCATAGGAGTGCTGGCTAGTCTGACCGTTTCTCCGCCATCGACTATAACCACATCTGTGCCACCTACACGCTGATCCCACGATTCGGGACGCTCGCCCTCACTGGCGCCCCTGCCCGGGGTCGCATTCTGATTGTACCGGCTTGAGACAACTCTCTCTACGTGAACACGTCTATATCGCGGCGTAGACGCCACACTGCTACTGCCTGTACTCATAGAAATTACTAGCGCTCGCCACTCGCCGCAGACTTAGCTGTCTCGCTGTCTATGCGCTCTTTCAGCTCCTTGCCAACCTTGAAGAAGGGGAGCTTCTTTGGCGGCACAGGGATCTTCTCACCTGTCTTAGGGTTACGGCCCTCGTAGGCACCATACTCTTTAACCACAAAGCTGCCGAAGCCTCGAATCTCTATCCGTCCGCCACTGACGAGCGTGTCGCGCATCTTTCGATAAATCAGGTTAACTACCTCCTCAGCCTGAATAACGCTGATGCCACACCGTTGTGCCAACTTTTCGATTAATTCTGACTTGTTCACTCGTAACCCCCTACTTGTTTGCTCGGTGTCATCTCTATGAAAACCGAGGTCACCACACTCCAGCCTGCCTACTCCAGCCCGCTACTTCCCACAGTCTCTGTCCCATATGCCAGATCGGCAAGATACGACTTAACATGCAGATTCTACAGGCCCTTGATCATTTAAACAGTAGGATGTAAGTCTGTCAAAAGTGATTGCACAAACTGCGAAAAAAAAGTCAATAACTTCAGCTATATCGTTCTACTAGCTCAACCGCAATTCTATCCAAAATAGGTTTTAACAATATATTCAATAAGTTACTAAACTATATGGCTCCCACCTCCAAATACCCGTCTGGTTCACATCAGCCCGTCGAACGTAAGGTGCTAAAACGCGATAACTTTTTCCAGCGTGCTGAGGTACTTAAGCGAAATCGTGAGAAGCGCACACGCGCGGGGCAGTTCTTTGTTGAGGGCGTTGCTCAGATTAACATCGCTCGCCAGTACAATTGGAAGATTGCGGCTCTCCTTTTTGCTGCGGGCCGTCCTCTCTCGCGCTGGGCAGTTGAGCTGATTCAGTCGGGCGCAGCAGCAGAGCTCTGGGAGCTTGCTCCCGAACTGATAGAAGAGCTAAGCGACAAAGATGAGACATCCGAGGTTTTGGCGATTCTCGAGGCCAAGAAAATTACCCCAAGTAATCTACCTACGAAGAGGGACGGACTCATCGTTGTATTTGACCGACCCAGCAGCCCCGGCAATCTTGGCTCTTCGCTGCGCTCGGCAGATGCATTTGGTGCAGATGGAGTTATAATCACCGGGCACGCCGTTGATATCTACGACCCCTTTGTAGTGCGTGGCAGCATGGGGGCACTCTTCGCTTTGCCGGTCGCTACCGCTCCATCGCACCTGGAGGTGGCGAACTGGGTGCAAACTGCCCGTGAGGCCGGTTTCGATTATCAGGTTATCGGCAGCAGTGGTAAAGCAGAGACCCTGAGCAACAAACAGAGCTTTCTCCGACCGACGGTACTCGTGATGGGAAACGAGACCGTTGGGATGTCAAAGGGCTATTGGGAGCTATGTGACGACGTAGTAAAGATCCCGATCGGGGGAGCCCTCTCCTCACTCAATGTTAGCTGCGCAGCGTCGATTCTTCTGTATGAGATTGCGCGGCAGCGGTCCTAGTATCGAAGGAGGCGTGTGATGCAAATAGTAGTAGTTGATGGTGCAACTTGCGGACATGGTGGCCTTTCGTGGACCGAGCTTTACTCGTTGGGTCAAGTTGAGATGTATCCACGAACTGACATCGACCAGATACACACGCGTGTTCACGGTGCAGCATGCGTGCTAACCAATAAGGTCCCGTTCTCCAGAGCAATGATCGACAGCCTTCCCTCACTGAAGTACATCGGCGTCACAGCCACTGGCTATAACATCATCGACCTCGATGCAGCGCGTGAACGTGGCATAGCAGTAACGAATGTGCCGGCCTACTCGACCACCTCGGTGACGCAGCATGTATTTGCGCTTATTCTTTCACTCTATTCCGGGATTCACCGCTACGATCATCTTGCACGCCATGGAAGCTGGTCTAAGAGCTCAGATTTCTGCGTCTTGCAGGACAAAATTGAGGAACTTGCCGGACAAACAATCGGGATAATCGGCTTCGGCAACATCGGACAGCGCATCGCTCAGGTTGCTGAGGCTTTTGGCATGACAGTTGTATTTTATTCTCGCTCTCAAACTGGAGCGCCGAACCAGGTTTCGCTGCCGTGTTTACTAGAACAGTCAGACATCGTGACACTGCACTGTCCGCTCAACTCTGACACTCATAAGATGGTTGATGCCGAATTTTTACGCTCGATGAAACGCTCAGCGATCCTGATTAACACTTCGCGTGGCGGGCTAGTTGATGAAGATGCGTTATGGGATGCCTTATCACGGCGAGTTATTCGCCACGCCTGCCTCGATGTGTTAGACACGGAGCCTCCGCCTGCATCGCATCGGCTTCTCGCACTTGATAATGTCACCGTGACGCCCCATGTTGCATGGGCGAGCGATGTAGCACGGCAGCGGCTGATTGATGAGACGGTCAAGAATCTTCGGTGCTTTTTAAGCGGAGCACGGCGCAACAGGATTGTTTAGAAAACAGGGGCAAAACTTCGCTATCGGGACCTTTGTAACAGGCTGGCGAGAACGCTCGTACTAACAGATGTCTCTCCCGCGCTGTGTTTACTGTTCTCTTGGTACGATAAAAAACAACGGTCTCGTTCTCACTCACTCTCCAGCTCTCTTGGCACCCCATCCTGCCCAATCTGCTTCACTGTGGTCGGCAAGCGAAACTGATTGTCAGCCGCAAGACTTACTCGCCCGGATGCAGTCTCTCTGTCTCTGACATCCTTTAAGTACTTTACTATCGAATCCCCGTCCTTGGCACTACGGCTAGCCTCAACAAAAAGCCGGATGATATCGTATGCCTGGTTAGCTGTGTAAGAGGACTCACCTGGATAGAGCTGCTCATACTTGCTCATAAACTCAGGCTGCGGATCGGCCCCTGTTGCGTAGATCGCTCCAGTCATAAGACCCGCTGCAGCTTTAATCTCGTCCTTATCTTCAAAAGTTTCAAATCCGAGCAGCTGCGCGGTAATACCAACAGCTCTGGCCTGTTTGATACAGATTGCCAACTGCCCAGGAAAGAGAATCGTCATAAGAGCGCCGAATTCACCCTTTGATTTGATCCGCTGCAACACCGCCCGGAAATCGGTAACGTCCCCAGCAACTTCCTCATTAGCAACCATGGCAATCTGCCCAGATTGTCCCACCTCACGAACAAACGCATCTCTTAGCGCCAAGGCCCCGTTGTGTACCAGGCTGATCACGGCAACGCGTTTTTTATTACTTTGTATCATATACTCCTTCATCGCTCGAGCTTCGTCCCCCGCAAAAGGACAGTATGTAAACGAGTAGGTTCGACCTTTGCTTACTGCAGGGTCACTCGCCACAGAGATATGCGGAATCTGTTTTGGTTCTACGATACCAGCCACGGTGATACCGGTCCCCGAGGAGAGCGTTAGGAGTGCATCAACCTTATTTATGGTGATCAATCTACGGGCGGCTGTGGCAGATCGTGCATTTGAGAGCCCGTCATCCTCAAAGACGACTTTCACTCGCGTTCGATCGCTCGGACTCAAACTCTCAAGGGCAAGCTCGATGCCACGACGCGCGATCATCCCAAAGTTACTCGCGCCACCACTAAGGGGCAAGATCGCTCCAATCGTGATTGGCGGTGGCGCGCTTTGCTGGTCTTGGCTACGAGCGCTATCCGCGAACCAAAAAGCCGCGATAACAAAGAAAATCAGCCTCATCCAACCTACACGCCTGTCATTCATGCTACTACCCCTGAAAGAGAAAGGTCTAACAAAAGACTACACCCGCCTCACTCCACTACAAGCAGCGTCTCCGAGAACGGCGGACGGAGCAAGCGACTACGCGCAACCTTAGCAGATTGCGCAAGGACCGGATGGGTTTTCTCAAGACGAGTAAGTTGATTGAGATGATCAGCTGTCTGCCCCACAAGTCGCGCTACATCACCATCAGCTACGCCAGAGAGCCTTAGGAGGCCCGCGAACTCAGCCCATGTCTC
>JBIKKR010000150.1:0-7376 GCA_044360225.1 Bdellovibrionota bacterium
TTGATGTTCGCATAAAACTTGAGAATCGCTCCCTTGAAATCAGCAAACCGCTCATAGTACCGATTGTATAAGACAATTTTTTTCAGGAATCGCCACAAGCGTTCAATGAGGTTTTAGATTGCGAGAGTAAGGGGGGTAGAAATATGATCTGTACCTTCGACGTCTCGAGAAAGGCTTTTACTGTTCTAAACCCTGCGCGAGTGATTTTTTCAAAAATCGCAGGGTTTGTTTTACCAATCTTCCACTTGGATACCAGACAAACGGCCAAGTGGAAGATTAGTAAATGGTCCCTGTTGAACTCTCCGTTACTGCCGTGGTACGACAAGGTTCGATGTACAGATCAAATGCACAAATGCACTCCTCAACACTCATAGGTTGGCCTATCCGACCCGCGCGGCTATCGATCAAGCTCATCAGCTACCTCATCGTTGTAATATCGGCCTCGCTCGTAGGTTGTGCCAGGATTCCACCCCTCGATCCTCAGGGGGCGTTCAGAGAGATTCCAGCTCCTGATCTCAATGATGACCTCGACTTCGCTGGGTTTGCTGAGTCAATCCAACTCCAATTGGAGTTTCTAAAGCGATCGCCTGAGCGTGTCATGCAATTTGGCCCGGAACGTATTACCCGAGCAGCATACGCCGAAGCTCTGGAAGCCCTGGTGGCCAATCTCAACGGTTCGCAATCGTCCCACAAGAAGCTTGAATACATACAGAACCACTTTCGATTCTTCGAGTTTTTTGGAACATCCGAGTGGGGTAAGGTTTTATTGACCAGCTACTTTGAGCCCGTCATCGCCGGAAGCCGATCTCAAACACCCCGGTTTTCACGGGCGCTCCTCGCAAAACCAGCGGGCCTCCTAACCATCCAGTTGCCCGCGTTTTCTGAACGCTTTACCCAGGAAAAGCCGCTGAGGGGGCGGCTACAGGGCTCGTCTATCGTACCGTATTATTCCCGTGAGGAGATAGACGGTAAAGCAGCGTTGCGAGATCAGAAACTCGAGCTCGCGTGGACCGATCCGATAGACGGCTTTTTCCTTCAGATTCAGGGCTCAGGTACGGTAAGATACGAAGACGGCTCGGAGGAGCACCTGGTGTATGCCGATAAAAATGGGCACAGGTACGAGGCAATTGGAAAGTTCCTACAAGACCGTATCGCGCCTCACCCGATTACCATGCAGCGGATAGAATCATGGCTGCACTCGATGCCCAGCAACGAACGGGACGCTATACTTTTTCGAAACCCGAGTTACGTGTTCTTTAGTAAATCGCAGAACCGCGCTATCACCTCCCTTGGCGTGCCAGCCACTCCGGGCCGAACAATTGCCACTGACGCACGATTCGCTCCAAAGGGCGCGGTGGCTTTTCTGCAGTTCTCCAAGCCGGTGTTTCCTGAAGGAGCTGCCGCGCACTATGCAGACCCCAAATTTACAGAGGCTTCCCGATTTGTAGTCGACCAAGACACCGGAGGCGCTATCACGGGAACTGGGCGCGTTGACCTGTTTTGGGGGCGCGGAGAGCAAGCCAAACGGTATGCGGGGGTCATGCAGCACCCAGCACGGCTGGTCTACTTGGTTCCACGGGACTAGCGATACGGAGACCGCTGTCTAGTCCTGGTCTTCCAAGCCATCATCTGCTGGAAGGATAGCTGGAGCTACTCCGCGATTTATCGATGGCATCTGATTAGGAACGGCCGCTGCCTGTCCAGGCCCTGGAGGCTCAGCGAACGGCACGTCCGGCCCTGACGGCACCTCCTTAGCGATATCTCGCACCAGATCTCTAGTTTCCCCAGCCAGCTCTGCCGTTGCGGTCTGCGCTGGCACTCGCGCTTCTTCAAGTGCGGCCTGTTGAGCGATCACTGCATTGGTGGAACGAAACGAACGAACTCGTCCATTTTTAAAAACCACCTTAGCGCCATCTTTGTAATACCAGATGGTCTGCTTGAGGATCCCCTCCTCTACCTTCTCAATCGGCTCACCCCATATCCCCATCACATCGGCATACGAAGACCCAGCCGGGATCTTTTTGCTAAAGTCACCAGCCTGTGCTGCGCGCGGCACGACTACCAACTGCAGCACCAGCACACAGAGTCCAGCAACAAACGAACACACCCTCATCTTCATAATCAGCTCCACAGCCCCTAGCGGATACAGCGACCTTTGGAAAAGGATACCCCACCGTTTCATAGGACGGCAAGTGAATAGCGATTTGCCTCACCTCATTAGCAACGGCAAAACTACTGAAAACGTGCTTCCGCGTCCCACCGTACTTTCAACGGCGACCTTACCACCGTGCACGTTGACAATGTGCTTCACGATCGACAGACCCAAACCGGTTCCTCCCAACTGTCTACTTCGTCCGTGGTCAACACGATAGAAGCGCTCAAAAAGACGTTCCAAGTGTCTGCGCTCTATCCCCGGACCTTGATCAATAACCGCCACCTCGACGGAATCCTGTCCCTTGCGCAACTCCACTCGAACCGGACGATCCCCCTCGGAATACTTAATCGCATTATCAATTAGGTTGACCAATGCTTGGTGGAGCAAGGTTGCATGTGCGCGCACTGAGCACTCTCCATCTCCACTCACCTCAATCGCCATCCCCTTCTCACGAGCTCGGTGGATACAATCCTCGACCGCCCCCTGAACCAAATCGCCCAACCGTCGCTCCTCCATCTCGATCCCCACACTATCGCCCCCTGCTTCGAGTCGCGAGAGTGTTAGTAGGTCGTTAAAGATGGAGTTAAGGCGGTCAGCCTGTCGTGCGATGATCGTCAGAAATCGCTCACAGGCCTCTGCGTCATCCTTTGCTCCTTCTAGCAGTGTTTCAACAAATCCCTTGATGGAAGTAATCGGTGTCCGTAATTCGTGAGACACGTTTGCAACAAAATCTTTCCGAACACTCTCCAGGCGCTGAATCCGCGTAATATCGTACATCACAAACAACACGCCAGGCTCGACCCCCTCAGTCGCCTGCAACGGAGCAGCCTGAATTTCGAGAACCCGCTCAACTCGGCTACCCACCGAAATGGTCAGCGGCCCACAGATCTGGAGCATAAGGGCACGTGCAACGAATCGCTCAAGCTCAAGGTGCTGGAATAGCTCTGTGTACTTTCGCCCTTCGGCGCGCGGGTCAGTCACATCAAGGAAGTTAAGCGCTGCCCTATTTATCGTACGAACGACCCCCTGTCGATCTATAACCAGCACCCCCTCGATCATCGTTCGCAAGATGGCACGCTGCTCGGCCGACACACTAGACAGCTTAGCTATGCGCTCCTCGATAGCTCCCGCCATCTGATTAACCTCTGCATAGAGGCGCGTGAGCTGCGGCGATCTCGTTTGGTAGATCCGAGCCTCTAGGTTACCTGCGCGAATAGCGCGCGCCAGTCGCTTGATCCGGTGGAATGCCCCATCAACAACGCTAAAGATGTATACTCCGCCGATACCTGCGACTACTACTGCCCATGTGGTTGCGGCCTCTACAACAAATCGGTCGGGACCATGGATCCAGGCCACAACCCCAAGGGGCACCGCAGCGATCAGCGCCACTAAGACTCCAAGAACGGCCATGGATCGAGGCGCAAAGATAGGTTTCATAGAGTACCGTGTGTACCGGGGGCAAGAGACACCCCCTTACCCCTTGAAACGATAACCTACTCCACGGACAGTCTCAATGCACGCTCCGTATTGCAGCAGCTTCTTCCGTAATCCAACTATCTGCACATCAACTGAACGATCAGTCCATGGGTTCCGCCGACACCTCCGATGCCCTGAGTAACCACACGAAAGCCATAGGGCTTAAAAAGCACCAGGGCGCTGTAACAGAGGTTATTCCAAGGACCATGATCATTTGAATTGCATGAGTCACCACGGATGCGGACATCGCGTTTATTCAGGACGAGCACTCGATTCAACAGATCATGAAATCTCAGGGGATTCGAGACTTCACTGCATCTCATGCAATACCGAAGTTCATCGACACTACCCCAAGCTATCCACGAACTCCAAACCTACGACTCGTTTCACCGTTCGCCAGAGGACTTCTAAAAACCGCTTCCACAGAGACGGTGATGGATGGTGGTATCTTAAATGAATATTTTTAGCGTAGCTTGGCGGCTGCTAGGGGTGGTCAAAAGTAAAAGCATCCAGACATAAGGCTAGTGCCTATCTAAAAGACCCACCTATCGCTCCTGTTGGGGCTGGCACTCTGTCTCGAACCATCGCAAACCGGGCCTGAGCGGCTGCCCAAACAAATCCCAACTGACTAGATGTCTGATATAACTCCGGAATTAATCGATCTTCCTTCATAACCGCGATTACCGGAGCTGCGCTGCCCTACTCTATTTATGTGTGGGCGCTTTGACGAAGCGACGCCGGAGGCTCATGCCTTCTTTGCGGAGCAGGTTGCGGGGAGTCGTGTGCACGTATTCGAACACAGCGCACACAATACGTTTTGCACCGAGGAGCAGGAGGTCGTGCGAGTTGTGGGGGAGTTTCTCAGTAAGAATGTGTTATGGCACTCTGGAACACGGGCATGATGTGAGCCCCCTGCGCGACATTTACCTTTACCTTTTGGCGCTCCCCTCTTGTCCACTTCTCGGGAATTCGCATAGCGCGGCCGTGCGGCAAATCCGCTACCGTTGACAGCTTCGAGCCGATACAATAGACAAACGGTCGCATGTCATATTTACAGTTATCAAGCACGCCGAGATCTACGAAGCGTTGTGCAAGCATCAAACGTCCAGTATTTGGAGCAACGAGCTCATCCCAGAATGCGGGGATGGCATTGATCACATCGCGGTGACTGACTGTAGACCCTGGAGGAAAAATGACCACCTCCTCACCAGAGCTACCGCGGGCGCTCTTGATCACCAAACCGGATTGGCTCGTGAATGATGGGTTAAGACGGCTCCTCCCATCCGTCACCTGCGATATGCCGCTTGGTGTAAACTCGAATACCTGTGCATCAGGCACGGCTATTTTGGGTGTTTCAGACAGGTAGAAGCGGATGAGTCGATTGAGGTAGGCAAGCAGGAGCTTGTTACCAAGAAAATCTTCAACACCTGGGGGAGTAAGTAGAGATACCGTGCCGCGGAGCCACCATTCTCGAAGACCAGGAGATGTCCATCGGTTAAGTACTAGGGTACCTGAATCTGCAGGCGGAGAGCCTTCCGCTGGTTCCTCGATAAGCTTTATTTGTTCGCGTCTAAGGGCCGCGCTGAAACGGTATTCCTCTAGGTCTCCGCGGACACCCAGCTCCTGCTCCCGTTTGTGTGCTGGAGAGTCAAGCTCAGGAGCGACAGCAAGCATGAGAGTTTTTGGGCGATTGATTGATTGCGCTTCACAAAGAGGGTCAATAAAGAACATCGGGCCGAGGTGATTCCACCTCACTGTCTCATAGGGGTACTTTAGCTGCAGATGTTGCTTGGCGGCCTCAAGGAATCGCGCAGGGACATGGTGCATGTCAGCTATTCCACCCAAATTTCCTACGTTTAGTTCGAGCAGATGGAGGTCTCCCTTCTTATCGAGCACGATGTCGGGCCCGAGCGGAAACGTCAGGTTTGCAACACTTCTCCCATGCCACAGTTTTCGTAGTTCATGAAGTGATAAAGTCGGGGCGAATATGCTATCAAGCACGAGCTGTGGCAAAACGGCTTGGCTCCTCAGGACGCGCTGCTTTCCCAGCACTACGTCTTCGAATAGGCATGAGAGCACTCTTACCCACTGGTCACAGGCCTCGTGAATCTGGAGATTTTGCTCTGGAGAGAGAACAAGGGGTACCGGCGCAATGCGCACTCGATCGCCAAAAGGATGGTTCTCAAGCTCCCGTCGAAAGGCTGTCGGCGGATTTAGTACTGATAACTGCAGAGTTCTGTCTACATAATGCTGAGCCATGGTACCAGCGTAAACGATACCGCCGGCTAAGCAAGCGTGGTGGACCTTCCGTAGGGCCGATGCGCCTCAAAAATAATGTCCTCGAACGAAAAGGATTCGAAAATTTTTGAGGGGCTGTTGCCTCATAATTCATGTCCTCGAAACGAAGGAGGTATGGATGAATCAGGTAGAAAAACAGTGTATTATTAGTATCTTCCAGGCGCGTTGCTCGCACGGAGGGAAGAAGGAGAAGGGGCAGATACTGGATGAGGTCTGTGAGCGGTTAAGGGTCGGTAGGAGACAAGCCAGGCGGTTGCTGGAGAAGAGACCCCCCGGAAGACCGCGAAAACCGGAGACTCGGGGACGACCCAGGAAGTACGGCGACCCGGAGTTTACGCGGGCACTTAGGGGGCTATGGAAGCTGATCGTTACCCACAACCCCACCTGCCGAGCACCGTCACGTTGAATCAAAAAAGATAGAGCAAACAGAGGTGATGTCGCTGAGCCTCTCCAAACCTCTCCAAAGGGTTTGAGTTCCTGGCATTCCATCGCGCGTACGTCCGAGAAACCCTCCGAGAGTAGCAACCTTTATTAAAGCCTCCTTGAGACTTGGGGGCTCCTTGGGTATAAAATACGCTATGAAGCTTACTCCCAATACTGATACCGGAAGCACTGAATCCGGACTAGCTGCCTTGACCGGCACGCCTTGCTTGCAGCACTTGCAAGCTAACACTGGCTTGTTGATCCTCTCTACGTAGTACTGTGCAGGTATTGTCTGGATCTTCTCGGTAACTACTGTTGGGAAGCCCTATCGAAACGGCTACTGCGAGTCTTTTAATGGCACTCTCAGGGCAGAGTGTCTGAACCAGGATCTGTTCATCTCAGTACCCGATGCACAGCGAAAGCTACGTGCTTATCAACGGGAATACAACGAGGAAAGACCCCATAGCTCCTTGGGAATTACCACTACCCCGCGGGACCGGAGGACAGCCCTTTATAAATATGTTAAAAAGGAAACAACCAGGGAAACTCTAATTGCCGCTGGTACTAACTGAGGGGGCAGATCACAGACACTAGCCCAACACCCAACTATGTGCGCACGTGCAACGTGGGTGATACGTGCGCCGAGTAGCTTCATGGCCAAGCGTGTCATGGATACGTAGTTACGATACACCCCGAGCACTGCTGAATATCCATCGGGGCCACATACCGGTTAAGCAACTTTCCCCTCCCCTTTTCCGAACACTCCCTGTGTATGCTACGCCGCTACACATGGGAGAGTCATAAGAAGAAGCTCCAACACTATACACGACGCCAGCCAGAGACTTCTGTACTGTATCAGATTGTGTACCACGGACACGAGGAGTTACAGCACGTCTGGCAGGGCGATTTCTTTCCTAAATCAACCGGCAGTGATTATTGAAGATAGTTTTTCTCTGGACAGGCTAATTTGAACCTGGTATCATGCTCCGCATGAGTGATAAGTGGCTTAAGCGTGTCACGGTAC
>JBIKKR010000151.1:0-7351 GCA_044360225.1 Bdellovibrionota bacterium
GCCATCATCAAGCAATTTCGGAGCTGCGTTGCCATCTCCTACTTGATTGTCAGACGTCTGCGCTACTACCTCCGCGCTGCGCAAATCCTCTGCACCCTTTTGATTGAGCAGCACCTGATTAGTATCCAAGGCCTGCACTACCGTATTACTAACAACCTCAGTGACATCTTGCGAAAGCTGCTGTTGAGCAACCTGTTCCAGCTCCTCAACCACAACGGGCGCATCACTGAGATTCGAAGTATCGAGCGTCGCATCCCCGGAAGCTTCAGTCTCATCGGACCGTTTCAACGCAGTGTTACGCCCGTCGTTTGACTCCGAGCGTCCATCCACAAAATCAGACACGGATCCATCGGTTGAAGAACGAGAATCCTCTCCGATATCTCTACCCTCGCCATTATCAGCCGATGTATCCCGATCTACCGGCGTTGTGTCGGATGGCTTAAGGCGTTCAGCAGCTACCGTTTGTGCGAGCGCGAGACCGATGGCTATAGCCTGATCCGGAATTGCTGTAATCTGTCCGCTCATTTGCGCCAGTAGACTCTGAAACTCGGCAGCGAGCGATTCTGATTCGCTCTCGTCTCGAATCTCACCTCCAGCGCGGGCAGGAGTTATTGCGTAGGAGCTCTGCTGAGCCTCCTCAAATTGCAGGCGATGCATCATAAAGATAACACTCGTTGTATCTTTACCAGGGGCGGCTTGTCGTAAGCCTGCTTGGGAGCGTCCTGCACCATCCCGCCGGATTGTTTCATGAGTTGAATAAGCAATTACATTGCCACTATGAGTGACACCTCGTACTAGGGAGTTAGCTGCTCTTGCAGTCTTTTAGTTGGTCGGTACTGGGCAGAAGTGTCTGCTGGCAGCAGTACAAGGGGAATTTTCTGCGCTCTTACGCGACTCTAAAGTTGGCGGAGCAGAAGCTCCGCGCTCCGTTCGTTGCATGCACCCGCGTGTGCGATCGATTTCACGCCAGAAGCTCACAAGCGGGGTCGCCTTCAGGCGACCTCCTAAAAGACGTTACTTAGTCACAGGGACTACCTTTCCAGTAGCCGCTGATACCCACGCTTCTCTATTTGCGGTAACGGTGCGCTTGTAGATATCACCATCTGCAAGCGATGCATCGTGCTGCAATCCATCTGAGCTCGCTGCAACAACCGTCGGTTGATTCTTATCAATACCGTCGATTGTGACCCGCTCATGATCCGAGTAGATCGTAAGTCGAGCTGACAACGTCTGTCCGTTACCTGCTGGAACAACCTCAATCGTCGCCTTGTTCTTGCCAAACATGAACGTGGAACGTTTGATAAAATCCCACTTATCTCCATCACTCTCGGACACATGCGGGTCTCCCCAGATACGGGTCGTCTTTCCATCAGGACCAGTAACCGACCAAGCCTGATCGCGTCCCTCGGCTCTAATGGTAAAACCATCAAGCGTGCGCACAGTTATCATTCCGGCGTCACTCTTGGTTACATCAAGCGCACTCCTCACAACGGTACCAGCCTGAGTCGCACTGGTGCTGCCACTAGCCCCTCCCGCGGTCCCATTTGTGTTACTTGAACCACTGGCTGCGGTTGTGGAGGTCCCTTTTAGTTGACCTACCAAAGCGCTCACGAGGCCAACTACGGCCGTCACAACACTGACCAATCCATCAACAACCTTGCTGAGCAGAGAAAATTGATCGGTATGTGCTGCCACTGTTGCCGTTTGACTCATCTGTTTCGAAGCCTGCAACTCTGGACTCACCGCACTGGCAGACGCAGCTGTAGTCGCTAATGTGCTCATCATCGACGCAGGAGCTTCAGTAGTTGTAGTTGGTGTAGTCGCCCCCGCTGTGCTGCTAGTCGCGGCTGAGCCGTCGAACCCCGCCGTAGACGAAGCCCCAGATTCTATCGGATTCATAGTAGTCTCCCAAGAAATGAACAAAATACCCGTCGACCCGTTCACGGGTGTTTACCACCTAGAACGGCCGTGCCTCATAACCACAAATGAGCGCGCGCAGCAACATTGAGTTGCTGCGCTCACGTGAGATACGCGCCTGCTCTATAGTTCGTACAATCTTAAGGAAAAGTTGCGTAACCTCTCGTATCGCGCGACACCCTGGCCTGGCCTGGCCTGCCTCTACTCGGCTGGAAATAAATTGGCAACAGAGAGATAGCGCTCCCCTGTGTCGTAGCAGAAGGTGAGCACCGTTGCTCCCTTAGGAATCTCAGGCAGGTGCTTAGCAACGGCCGCCAGCGATGCGCCGGAGGATACCCCCAAAAATATCCCTTCCTCTCGAGCCGCTCGTCTCGCGAAATCAAAGGCCTCATCGTTTGAAACTTGTATCACCCCATCAAGGAAAGATGTGTGCAGGTTGGCAGGGATAAAGCCTGCTCCGATCCCCTGAATAGGGTGCGGCGACGGTTGCCCACCGCTGATAACTGGAGACGCTGCTGGCTCAACTGCAAAAACCTTCAGCTTGGGGAATCTCTCTTTAAGTACCTGCGCACATCCCGATATATGGCCCCCTGTGCCGACCCCCGTAATCAGGTAGTCGATCCCCTCATGGAAATCTCTGATGATCTCAGCCGCAGTTGTTCGAATGTGGACCTCAATATTTGCCGCATTCTCAAACTGTTGAGGCATCCATGCATGTGGGGTCTCAGCGACAAGCTCCTTCGCTCGCTCGATCGCACCGCGCATCCCCTTCTCCCGCGGTGTTAGAACGAACTCGGCTCCGTACGCCAGCATCAAGCGACGACGCTCTATCGACATCGACTCCGGCATGACGAGAACCAGACGATAGCCCTTTACCGCCGCAACCATGGCGAGCCCAACACCGGTATTTCCTGATGTTGGCTCAATAATGACACCACCAGCCTTGAGAGCACCCGTAGCTTCCGCGTCCTCAATCATCGCTAAAGCTATCCGGTCTTTTATGCTCCCGCCGGGATTCGCCCGCTCAAGCTTCATCCATACGGCATGAGTCACAGGGAAAAGTTTATTGATCTTTACGTGCGGCGTATTGCCGATAGTCTCAAGAATTGAATGTGCCTTCATGCTGATTACCACTCCTCCTTATGCGCATCGCTCAAGCGCGATCTTAAGATCTCGAATAATATCGTCTGGATGCTCAATACCGATCGCGAGACGGATCCCTCCAGGGTCGATGCCACGTTTTACTTGCTCCTCCGCCGAGTAAGCCGAGTGAGTCATTGACCCAGGATGCTCGATCAACGTTCGAATATGCCCCAGACTTACCGCTAACGTAACGGCATAAGCATTCTCAGCTATATAGTCCATCATCCGCATCCCGCGAGCACGAGACTCCTCTGGAGTAGCCCCTTTCAGAATAAAGTACACCATGAAGCCTGGCGCGAACTCTCCATCGTAGTCGCGCATCTGTTTCTGCGCTAACTCATACTGCGGAAAGGAGGCCAACCCAGGATACCTGACTGTTTCAACGAGTGGATGCTCTTCCAGAAACTTTGCAATCGTGCCTGCATTCTGCTGCTGCCGCGGTAGTCGAAGTGAAAGCGTGGGGAGTCCATGTGTCAGGATGCTCCACGCCACCGTTGGTGAGAGCGTACCGCCGAAATCCTTGCGGTGTAGAACCAGAGGATAAAAAAACTCCTTGCGGGTAATGACCGCCCCGCCCATTTCAGTGCCGAATCCGGATATCCCTTTTGTTAAGCTATGCACGACTACGTCGATACCGAGAGCTATCGGCCGCTGGCCCCACGGGGTGCAAAACGTGTTATCGATAACTGAAATGATTCGTTGCTCAGGAGACCTCCCTCGATTGAGCCTCGCCACTATCTCAGCAACTGCTTGGATATCTACCAGCTCAAGACTCGGGTTTACCGGGCTCTCTAGGTACACAACCTTGGTATTTTCGCTCACAAGCCGCTCAATCACAGACGTATCACGCAGATCTGCAAAATGCACCTTGATCCCGAACTTGGGCATCCACGAAGTTAGCAAACTATACGTACACCCGTAGAGCGCTCTGTGCGCGATAATCTCTGACCCAGGGTTCAGCGCAAAGGTGAGCGCCGCGTGAACTGCTGCCATCCCCGTCGCGAATGCAACGGCACATTCAGCTTGTTCGGCGATAGCCAGCGACTGCTGGAGCATATTATTGTTGGGCTCACCCATTCGATCGTAGACGTAGATCGGATCAATTGACGCCCCCGGTTTTCCGATCGCTTCAAACCCTTCAGCCCCACGATGCGCGGACTCAAGCCTAAAGGTACTCGACGCAGTTATCGGAGGCACAACATGAAACTGATAGTCCCACGTTGACGTGTACGACTCGCCATAGATCAACTGAGTTGGAATCGAGTAAGAACGCTCATCGAGTTTTTTAAGTTTCATGGTGCTGAATAGATTACACCATAAACTGGTCTTCACAAGGTAGAAGAGGTGAACCTGCGCTATCGCGATACTTTGCGAGAAAATGTGCGGCAAAACGACAGAACTCAACGCGACTTTCGTAGAGAGTCTTGGTAGAACACCGGACAGTTCGCGAGCTATGTTGTGGCCGACTTCTGCTCCACAAGCGAGCGACATTAGGGGAGAGGGCGGTGGCTAGCGTCAACCTTCTCTGCCGAGGAGTTCCGGGTCCTGATCTGCAAATTGGCCGGGAAATTGCCTCCTCAATCGCTCTCTTAGAATATTTTTAGCTCGTTGCACCCGTTCATATACAGCATTTTGCGTTATTCCAAGCTCCTCTCCGAGGACCTTGTTTGTTTTAGGTCTCACATCGGGATCCGGGCGATCTTGTTCCAAATTCAATTGCCGCGCCAAGGTCATTAGGTTTCTCCGATTGACGGTATTTTGGTTCGACTCGTCTTTTGGGACGTCCCTAAGACTATCGCGCAATATCTCGAACACAAGAGCCTCCGCTGCCTTTCGCTCCCCATCAATTAACCACGTTAAGGGGCTGGCAATTGGGCTTCGCTGTGGAACTCTAAGCTCGTCTAGGGATAAATGACGTTCCCTTTTCTTCTGACCTCCTCTCCACAAGGCATTTTTGATTGCACTCATCGCGTACGTAGAAAATGTGCATCCTCTTCGAACATCAAACTTCTCTACAGCGCGGCAAATGGCTCGAAGTGCTAGACTAAGCGCCTCCTGATCATCCACCCCAAATTGCTCAGCCAAGATGCGCGCCTTGCGCGATATCGCCAGCGCCGTGTTATGGTGTACCAGTCCGTCTCGTATACTGTGAGCTTTCTGAAGTAGATCTTCCGCTTTACCGGAGTTGCCCGCAGCCTGCTCCTCGCTTGCCAAAAATTTTAGCAAGTTCATCTTGAGAAACAGCGCCCCTAACACATGGGTACCTAGAACTTCCCCGGGAACAATAGACTCTCTATTTTTTGGGCGGACCAAGCCATTCGACCTACCTTGATTATCGGCAGGCGGATCAGGAGCTACAAGGATATTCTCCCGTTGATCTGCGCTCATATCACCAAACCCACTGTCAATGAACTTGATCGTGAAATTTGGCTCACCTGATACTTTATTCGAGAACACCACACCAGTCATAATCATAATATCGACCTCCTCTACAAGATAAACAACTTGCGGCACTAATCAAGCACAGGGGCGAATTTTTGTAGGACCTCGCTGGCGCACCGCTAGTTACCTGAAACTCCAAGAATTTTTGATCGGGATAACCATGTGCGGACAAATGGTGCAGATCCTCATAAAAACTGCGGCCTTATGTGCGCGCTTACCCCGATTGACGAATGAACCCCCTACCACATACCCACTCCCCGCCATAAACAATACATGCAATACTAACTTTACTCATAACTCTATTCGTCATGCTCCTACCTGAAACAATCGGATTCATCCGCAGCAACGTACTCGAGCGCTTCATGCGCTATGTGCAGATCTCAACCGCATCTGACCCAGGTGTGCAAGAAAAGCCAACAACTGCTCGACAGCACGATCTACTAGGCGTGCTTGCGCAGGAGTTGCGCGAACTTGGATTGATAGACGTCACGCACACCTCAAACGGGTTCGTGTACGCCACGCTTGAGGGACGCACTGAATACGTGCCATTCGGCCTGATGGCGCACGTCGACACTTCGCCTGATCAGAGTGGTGAAGGAGTTAAACCTTTGCTCCGCGAACAGTACGATGGCGGCACGTTGAGATTTCCTGACGACTCAGACCTTACACTGTCACCCGAAGACTCTCCGCAGCTCCGTGACTTTATCGGGGACACACTTATTACCGCCTCTGGACTGACGCTCCTCGGAGCCGATGATAAAGCGGGGGTCGCGGAGATTATGACCGCTTTGGCTGTATTCAAGGAATTTCCATCGATTCCACACGGCACAATTAAGGTATGCTTCACTACAGATGAAGAGGTCGGACACGGCGTTGACGGCATCGACACGTCACGCCTCCCTAAGCATATCTATACGATGGATGGTGGATATCCCGGCGAGCTGCAAACTGAATGCTTCGATGCCTATTCGGTGACGGTAACAATCCGGGGAAGAGGTGTTCATCCTGGCTACGCATACGGCAAGATGGTCAATGCAGCCCTGGTAGCCAACAGCTTTATCGCAGCGCTTCCAGCCGAGGAACGCCCAGAAACAACGCGGGATCGAGATGGTTTTTTTCACGTCTCAGAGGTGCTGGCAAACAATGAGCGTGCGGAGATTCGGATGATCGTGCGAGATTTTGAGAACTCGCGAAACCTCAAGCGCCTCGCACAGCTGCACCAACTCCGGTCGAAACTTGAGCATGAACACCCCGGTGCAGCAATCGAGCTAGCGGTAACGCATCAGTATGAAAACATGCGAGAAACCCTAGCAAAACATCCTGATGTGGTTGAGCGGGCTGTGCGGGCTATTGAGGATACAGGGCTCACGGTAAAGCGCCATCCGATTCGAGGTGGGACCGACGGGAGTAGGCTCACTGCCATGGGGTATCCATCACCAAATATCTTCGCTGGCGGAATCATGTTCCATTCCCGCCGGGAGTGGATAGCCCTCTCCGCGCTCTCGGCGGCCGTACAGACGATCGTGCATCTTGCTGGGCATCACGCACTCCCCGACTGAAGATCAAATACTTACAGGATGTGAATCGGTTTTCTCTCACCTTCATGCCATTTATCCGGGGCTACCATGCTCCTTAGCTTCCGCAATTAAGTTAAGATGCTCGTAGTGCTTACTTTATCAGATGGGCGGAGAATGCGGGGTTAAATGGTAACCTGGGGAGCTACGTCACTAGGGCGTCGCTATTCTCGTCCATCGTAAAGGGCCACAAATGCGCGGGAATAGCTGTTTTTATTAAGTTTTGCAGAGCTGGCCCGCGCATTTGTATCCTGATCGAAACTTCCAGCAGTTTC
>JBIKKR010000135.1:0-8374 GCA_044360225.1 Bdellovibrionota bacterium
CACCATGGTCCCATAAAAATATTGAGCTTATCCGCTGCCCGTAATTTGTGAAACGCGCTCACTGCCGAGCGGGGATTACATCCCTCGTCTTCGTATATGAACTTGACTGACGCGATCTTCTTCGATTCGAGCCCCTCGCGCACCTTCTCGCCATACCGAGCGAAATCACCCGTCATCGGAAGAATAACACCGATCGTCTCAGGAGGCTGCGCATGAACCGTAGTCCGCACACAAACTGCTACAGAGAGAAGGAATACTGTAGTTACAAATCGTTTCATTCTAAGATATTCGCTCCGCGTAACTATTCAGCACAATCCATTTCTTTCACGTAAGCCCCTATTAAGGGGCGGATTTGCGGAAGCTTATCCGGGGTGGAAAAAACTAACTATTCATCGAAATATCGCATCCCCGATGAGGGGATGACAAGAAAGAAAGCCCCGCAAAAATGCCTGTTTTAATCGCATACTTCCGCTAACTTGTTTTTTCTGGTGAATAGTTACCGCTCCGCTTGCAATCTTCTCAACACGGTATCGTGCACATCACGGCGCGCTGAGGCTACCAGCATCGGCAGCGTCCGTGCTAGAGAACTGCGATACGATGCAAGCTCAGCACCGTGCAGATCGGTGACAATTGCCCCTGCCTCCTCGGCGATAAACGCAAGCGCGCCGACATCGATCGCTTGCACCTGCGCAAAGACAATTGAAGATGCGCGACACGCGAGCAGATCGGTTGAGTGGCTCGCATTTGCTTCATCGTCGCTGTCGAACTCCTGAGCCAGATCGCGCACCTCTAGCGATCCCCGCAAGCACGCCACCATGTCAGGCCGATTAAATACAAGTACTGGACCAGAGCTCTGCGTTACATCAAGCCGCGTTCCTTGAGCACCTTGGCGACACTCTTCATGCGTCCTAACAGAAGCTCCTGCACCCCGAATTGCTACATAGCACCGATCAAGACGCGGCATGTAGCAGATTGCTCCGACGATACGACTGCGGTCATGCACCGTTACGATTATCTGATAGTGTTTTCGCCCAGCAATGTACGCCCGGGTTCCATCCACCGGATCAAGCAGCACCTCAAGCTCAGCGCCAGCCGGAAAGTACTTTACGTTAAGGGACTGGCTCTGCTCCTCGGAAAAGAAGCTGACCTCCGGAAACCGAGCTAAAAGCGCTACCTCTAGGTAGCCCTGTATCGATAGATCTGCATCAGAGAGCGCGTTGTGAAACGGCGTGGGACCTCCCTTGGCTTTGTGCACATCGATCCTAGCCTGCACACCAACACTGTAAGCACCTGCGGTCGCAACGAAGGGGAGGAGGTACTCTAAAATATCGCTAACTGTGGACATATCGATGCGGAGATCTAGTTGCAGACCGCTCAGAGACGACCCTTGCCGGGAATCTACGCTGCCGTGCTGAGGAGCGCAAGATGTCGGCTAGTCGTTTGGTCGGGAGTATTTGCGGTTTACTGGCACCAAGGCGACGGTTAGTATACCGCAGTGAAGTTTTTTTCTCCGACTCAGATCCCTTACAAATTGCGAACGTCCATGATCTGGCTGAGCTGCGCCACATTAACAGGCGTGATAACTTTTCTTGTTCTTAAACAGCCGTTCCTTGTTCGCGTAGACGGCCTGCTCGATCGCTTTTCCTTTAACGGAGATGCGTTACAGCACATCGCTCCGATGTGGTTCCTTCGAGTGTCTCCTGACGACGTTCCTGACTATACGCTGCGCTACTATCTTGAAGCGATCTTGCCGCCTCTCTTTAAAGCAGTGTACTGGGTAGCCACCATCTGGTTCACCCCACCAGCAGCTTCAAAGATTATCACTGTGATCCTCTGTGTCACATTCATAGGGATATCAACGCTTACTGCTAGACGACTCGGAGGCCCCGCTGCGGCCTCGCTGACCTTCTTCCTTGCAACCGGGGACGTACTCAAGAACATCCCTTTTATGGGCGGTATCCAACGTGGCTTTGGGTTCTGCATCGCCTCCATCGCCCTGTATTTTGCTTGCTCAGGACGCATAGTACCCCTGGCGATCTTAGGCGTAGTCGCAGCTATGCTGTACCCTGCTGCTGCAGTGTGCATCCTCACTGCGCTCACTCTTCTGGTGCTGCTCAAGGGAGCATATGCGGGAACACTTGTGCACTGGAGCAGGATGAAACGCCTCGTACTGGTGTGCACAACAGCAGTCGGTGTAGGGATGGCAGTCCTTCCGCAATTAATCGGTGGTCACGCCTACGGCACGCGCCTCTCTATTGATGCAGAGCGTGAGTTTGAGGAATGGGGGCCGCACGGTCGCTACACCCAGAGCGACCGAGGAGCCCCGATTGAGCTTGGGCACAAGATCATGTCAGCAACCGTTTCAGCTCTCTCGTCATTCAAAGCGAGTTACAAAAAGCAACGGGCTCTCGACAGCCAGGAATTAGACGAGGCACCTAAACGCACCGCGATCGAGACTGCGATGCCGATACTTGTGCCGACGGTGCTTGGATCGATCCTGATTATGATCCGGCGACGCGGCATCCTTAGTCCGGAGACGCTTCGATGCTGCGTCTTCGCTGCGGGAATATTGATTGCGTTCGGGGCTGCCCGAGCGTTCTTTCCGCTCCTGTATATTCCATCGCGCTACGTAGTGCTAGGAACGGTCGCGTTGACTCCTGCCGTATTCCCTGCGATGTGGGCACTCATTGGCCGTTCTCTCTGCCCCTCCCGTCGACCACGATATGCGGAACCCTTCGCCGCAGTTCTCGGTATCGCAGCTATTGTTTCGCTCGGCTGGCTCGATGTTCCTGTGCGGCGGCTGCCGACAGCTTCCGCACATAAGGCCCTGTTTGCCTCCATCCGCGAGCTGCCCTCCGATGCTGTGATCGCGTCGTGGCCGCGCGGTATTGCCAGTGTGGTGCCTTTACTTACCGCACGCCCTGTTCTGGTATTTGAAGAGGGCCATCAGATCTTTCACCGGGATTTTCTCCTTGAGATGCGCAGGCGCACTCGGGCAATTATCGCAGCGTACGCCGCCACAGATATCGTCCCCATCAGGGAACTCCGCGATACATACCGAGTCTCGCATATCCTGCTTAATCGGCGACACCTGACGCGAACACCAGACTACTTTGCTCCCTTTGATTACGAGATGCACAACGCACGCGCGGCTGTGGAGGGACGGCGCCTCATCCTGGCCGATCTAGCGCACAGCAACGCTGTGTTTTCCAGCAAAGACTACATCTTGATTGATATTCGGGGGCTGTAGAATCAACTCAGCCTCTACTCCTCTATCTCAGCATGCGCAGGCAATGCACGATTCAGCACATCCTGCTCCATTCGTAGCCAGGCCATGTAGCGCTTGCGACGCTCTGGATTCGTGCAGGCAAAAGTAGTCGCTGCATCACGTACGGCAAGTTGCTTGGGCTCACTCTCTCCGTAGACCGACATCCACGCAGCCATCGCGGCACCGCGCGTCCCAGCATCACGGGCATCGAGACGATGGAGTATGTACCCTGACACGTCGGCGATATACTGCATAAGGTACTGCGACCCTGAGCCACCACCCGCTACGTTAATCTCCGCCGGGAAACGCTCGCCAAAGAGCCCCTTCTCAGCGCACTCCTCAATCATCCGAACGATGAGATTTCCGACATTCTCAACAATTGCCCGAACACGGTCTGCTGTCTCGGCACCTGCCCTGCACACCGTTACATTAGCAACACCTTGCGGCCAGTTATTGGTCACCGCATCGCGGTTGACCCAGTATGCCGTCGCAAGCCCTGCTGGATTGGCGTCATAGGCCCGTTGGCAGGCGGCATCAAGCTCCGTTGTGTCACTCACCCAAGCGCGCCGTAACGGCTCAAGAAGCACCGTGCCGGTGACCGATGAAGTTATCTCTATCATGTACTGTAGGTCGTGGTAGCTAACCGCTGGCGGCATCCTCGAATAGAGCACACTGGTTTTAAGTGCTGGCTTACGAACGATCTGCGCACCGGTGTTAAAGCATAACGATGCGATCGTCCCCAGATTCAACAACGGGCGATTGTGAGGGTTCCATCTGCCGAGGAGCGCCGCCTGTTGATCCCCAAGTAGCGCCATAAGCGAAACCCCGTGGATCTCTCCGTAAGGCGACAGAGATGCAGAGATCTGCGGCAACCGTTTGCTATCAACATCAAAGCGCTTACACAACCACTCGCTCCAGCCACATTCATCCAGAGAATAGAGCATCGTCCTACTAGCCATAGTGTCCTCGGTGGCAAACACCTTGCCGAGTGTCAAACGATGCAATAAGTAGGTATCGAGGGTCGTCACAGCGACGGTCGGATCGAGAAACTTCGCCTGGAGCAAGCTGATTTTCGGGGCCGCAAAATTGGCAAGCGTTGGCACACCAGTGAGACCTGATATCTTCTCAACACCGAGTCCTAGACCATCGATCATCGGCTGTGTGCGAGTATCAGCCCAGGTAATAAGCGGGTGAAGCACCTCACCACTCTGCCAGTTCCATGCGAGCACCCCTGAGCGCTGCACCGCTAGACCGAATGCGCGAAGTGGACGGCCATCTTGTTTTGCCACTTCGATCCCCTTGTGAAGGATATCTTCTACTGATGAGAGCAGTCCCCGAGGGTCCTGTTCCACGCATCGATCATCACGTCGAACCTCCGGGACAGCCGCGTTCCACTCTGCGACCGTTGCGCCAGTTTGATCTATCACCGCCCCCTTAGTAGCACTTGAGCCCTGATCGATCCCGAGAAAAAGTTCCGAACGCATAGAGTATTTCAAGTGCTGGTCGGCTCAATCGCAGCGACGCCGTGGGCCTGATCGTAGCACAGGGATATCGTTTGTGTTAGGTATCCACGGCCTTGGATTCGTGATCTGCCTGCCAATATTGAACAACCTGCAACCGAAATCGCCATTGCAATGCATGCTCAAAAAAGATATTCTACTCCTTATTTTGAGTCAAAATCGGAAGCATGTACCAACGACTTCTTAAGCCCCTGAAAACAAACAGCTTCTTTCTCTTCGGTGCCAGGGGAACCGGAAAATCCACTCTATTATCCGAACTCTTTTCACGAGATGAGGCGCTCGTTATCGACCTATTGAGACCAGAGATGCTAGCCCTCTTGCAGGCTAATCCCGGAGAATTGAGTAAGATATTAGCTCAGAACCGTAAGCCATGGTGCATTATCGATGAGATTCAAAAGCTCCCGCAGTTGCTCGATGTTGTGCACTCTCACATCGAGTCAATCGGCTTGAAATTCGCACTGACTGGCTCAAGCGCCCGCAAACTTAAACGAGATTCCGCCAACCTACTAGCAGGGCGCGCGTTTCTTTATAAGCTCTTTCCACTAACTCATCTTGAACTAGGCGCTGATTTTGATCTCGAGAATGCGCTCCGTTTCGGTACCATAGCTAAGATATTTAAGCTTTCATCGCAGCGCGAAAAGATCTCATTTCTGCGATCGTACACCGAGATATATCTCAAAGAGGAGATCTTGGTTGAACAGATTATCCGAAATGTTCCACCGTTTAGAAGGTTTCTTGAAGTAGCAGCAGCCCAAGACACTGAGATACTTAATTACGCAGCGATCGCCAAGGATATTAAGAGTGATCCCAAAAGCGTTGCGAGTTACTACTCAATACTGGAAGATACGTTGCTGGGCTTCTTTCTAGAGCCGTATCATACCTCGATTAGGAAGCGACAACGACACTCTCCAAAGTTTTACTGGTTTGATACCGGTGTAAAGCGTCTCCTCTCCGGGACAGCAGACATTCCTGTTGTAGCGCGATCATTTGAGTACGGCTCGTTGTTCGAGAGCTTTGTGATTAATGAGATACACCGACTTTTAACATACGCTGAGAGGAGCTTTCGTCTATCTTTTATCAGGGTAGATGAAAATCAGGAAGTCGATTTAGTTATCGAGCGAGCAGGGATGCCAACCGCGCTGATAGAAATCAAGTCCTCCAGGAGTGTGAATGACTCTCATACTCGTAGCGTAGAGAGGTTCATGAAAGATGTGCCAGGGTCAATAGGCTATGTCTTTTCATTGGACGACATTCCGAAAAAAATAAACTCCGTAGTGTGCTTACCTTGGATGGAGGGCATAAAGGAACTGGGAATTGAGTTTCCCGAATAACTGTCTCCCCCCTGTCCATGTTTCCCAACTGAGTATACGTGACTCTACGGAAGCGCACGACAACGCGGCTTGAAAGTGATTTTGAGTAGATGCGCTATTTTCAGACCCGCAACTGCCGAATCTAGGTTTAAGCCTTTTGTAGACTTTTTGTCTTACGCCCACTCACACCAGATTCCGAACTATTCCACAGCAGTTGAAAGAGCGACCGCAACGTCTGTGAGATAATGGTGTCGACTAAAAGGATCGCAAAATGCGGCTTACTCGATGTAACCGCAAAGATAACATGGTCCGCATGAATCCATATACTGCATGGGAATTCATGTCCACTGGGAAGCACCCGTAGCTCACGCCGCGCAATCTTATCGCGATTTTGTTGCCCAACCCCTGAGCCAGATGAAAAGAGGCAGATACGCGCCTTTGGATTACGTATTTTCCAGGCGTACTCATGTCACGCTCGGTATTCCTCAACTATGGTGTGATCCTGATATCCCCACATAGTCCAGTCGCCACTACGTTCGTAACTACGACGCCAATCGTCAATGGCCGAGTAGAGTAGTTTGTCTATCGCCCGCTTTCCCTCGACGAATCTGAGCTTAGGTACATACTGACTACGCTTTCCAAAAAACGGCGCAAGCACCTGTGCAAGCTCTTTGGCTACTTCTCCACCAGCGTTCAACTTGCGCGCGTCATCTCTCAGCATGTCAATGAACGAGTCTGGCGCGCGCGCCGAAAACTTGGCCCCTCCCCGGGGATCAATCTCTTTCATCAAAAAACCTCGCTCGACCAGCGACTCAAGCGCTGGATAGAGTGTAGTGCGCGGAACTCCACACTTTTTGGCGATTTCACTCACACTGGCAGTACCGATCGATAGTATCGATAGGTATGCCCCCACCGCCTTGGAATTGAGGCCAATCGACTCTAGCTTTGATTCGATCTCCATGCGGTCTAGGGTATGCTGTCTTTGTTAGGGTGTAAAGAATCCACAGAATCTGTCTCGACACCAGCAAGGCGGATTGCAGAATCAGAGTGGATTCCGCCACCGCAGCAGGCCGCGAATGCCGTTGTAACGACCTCCGACTAGGATCTCGTTTACTCCATCACCATCAGTATCACCAACGCTTGAGCTGCCTTGCAAAAGGCTATCGGTGGTAAGAAGCGGCTTAGCACACGGGGACGAATCGCAGGTTAGGTGCTCCCCCGATGAACCTGTCAAGACTACTACCCCCTTTGAGTAATTTACTAACACCTCAACAGCGCCATCTCCGTTAACATCAGCCAAGACCGGTGTGCGATTGTAAAACCCCGCCATTGAGTCACTGCGTCTTCCAAGCTTCGGTTGGACACTCCACAACACCCGGTCACTCGCTGGCTGCCACGCGAGTATTCGGCTCACTCCATCACCACCAGCAGTTGATGAGCCGCTTACTGGTATGACTACTTCAAGGAGTCCGTCATTGTTGATATCTCCCACTGCTGCCGTTGTCGGAGTGCACGCTGTTGTAGTCAGGGTCTTTAGAAGCTTCCCTGTTGTGGCACTTAACACCTTGATCCATTTTCCCCGCCGGGCTCCGCGCCTCTCTGGAAAGTAGCACCCATTACCAACTACTACTTCGAGGCCGGGGTTAGCGGGCAAGAGATCAGCAACAACTGGCGAAGATTGAATCACTTGATCAAACTGCGCTCGCCACTGCTGGAGTTCGCTGCTACGAAAGCTAAACTTTCTGCCTGCTTTTACTTTGGCTGCGGCTCTCAATGCATAGACATAGCCACCGTTTGGTGTTGGTGGTTTTAGTCGAGTGTTCTTTGAGATATCAGTGCCGACGATCATCTCAAGGTCAGCATCGCCAGCGACGTTGGCAAATGCTGGAGAGGTGAACACGGTATCAGCAGCGTTGTAGTACCAGCGCACGGTCCCATCAGCGTTAAGCAGGTATACATTTCGGTCAAACGAGCCAAAGCCGATCTCAAGTCGCCCGTCGCGATCAACATCAGCGAGCGTTGGAGTTCCATACACAGCGTGTCTAAAAGCAAAAAACCGCTCGCGCTTTGCAAAATTCTTAATGCTAAATATCCAGGCTACTTCGCCGGTCTTACCTCGGTACGCAACAACACCTCCGTCACACACCTTTCCGCGAAACCCGCCGTAGCCTACGACAACATAGAGCTCCCCGGTTCCATAGAGATCACCTACCACCGCAGAGGAATGCATCTTGTCGCTTTCAGGGGTCTCTTGACAGTTTGCGTTCGGGGTGCGG
>JBIKKR010000066.1:0-15944 GCA_044360225.1 Bdellovibrionota bacterium
CACCATCGGAGGTTGTGAGGACTACCTCCTTACCGTTTGACGCATCACCATCAAGGTCGGCGACCACGGGGCGCATCGGTCCAAAACCGACACCGGGTATCGGAAACACCTCCGGTTCAAGCGCTACGGCCCGCGATAGGCTTAGCCCCATTAACAGAACGGCGATTACGGCTTTGAGCGGCGGAGATGTTTGAACGAGGCGACCTGCAATCATACATAACCTAGACTAAAACTGACCATTAAAACTGGGCGGGGTCTAGCACCACAAATCTCTGCCGTTTCTGCCTGACAGAACCCTTGTGTGCGCTAGGCTATCTACAGGCGGGGCCGAAGCCCCGCGCTCCGGTAACTCAATACTTGCACAGCATAGTAAATCCAACCAGGCGGCGCAGGGGCTTTGCGGTAAGAACGATGATTTTGATAAATTTGGCGGAATATCATATCTTAGTGGGGAATTGTGAGTGTAGAGACTGCTGTCGTGTATACAAAAGAAGGCATAACTGAAAAAGTTGTAAGTGGCTTACGACTTACGTGCGATGAGGCACTTGCTGCTTGGCGGCTCTTTCAATTTACTGAGCTTGCGACACTCGCCCAGAAGGTCCGTTTTCGACTTAACCCTGAACCAGTTGTAACCTATCTGGTAGACCGTAATATTAACTACACAAACGTCTGCAACTCAGACTGCTCATTCTGTGCCTTCTACAGACACGATCCAAAACACCCTGAAGCGTACACACTCTCGCGCGAGGTCCTAGCCCAGAAGGTGGAAGAAGCTCTCGCGCTCGGCGCCTCGCGGATCCTGCTTCAAGGCGGTCACAACGATGAGCTGCCGTATGAGTTTTACCTAGAGATGATCTCGTGGCTAAGCTCGACGTATCCACTACAGCTGAACGCATTCTCTCCATCTGAGGTGCACCAGATGACTCTCATCTCGGGAAAGAGCTCCTACCAGGTTCTCTCTGACCTAAAGGGCTGCGGGCTGTATGGCCTTCCGGGTGGCGGCGCCGAGATACTCCACGACGAGGTTCGCAAACGGATTAGTCCAAAGAAGATCTCTGCTGGTCGCTGGCTTGAGATTATGCGCGAGGCCCACTCACTTGATCTCGTTACCACTGCTACGATGGTAATCGGTTTCGGGGAGACGATTGAACACCGAATCGAGCACCTCAATGGACTCCGTGAGCTTCAAGACGAGAGTCGCAGGGCGGGCCATGAGGGATTTAACCTCTTTATCTCATGGACACACCAATTTAACGAACACACATCACTTGGCCGCAGTAGGCATGTGGCCAAGTATGGCGCTGGTGCAGTTGAGTACCTCAAAAACATCGCCTGGAGCCGAATCGTTCTGGATAACATCCGACACCACCAGTCAAGCTGGCCAACCTGTGGCGCGCACGTTGCTGAGATAGGGCTGCACTCTGGCTGCGACGATATCGGTAGCACGATGATGGAGGAGAACGTCGTAAGCCAGGCTGGTGCACCAACTGCTCAGAAGTGGAGCATGAGCCCGGAGGAATTAGAGCTACATATCCGCCAAGCTGGCTTTGAGCCAAGGCGGCGAGATAGTAGCTTTTCGATTCTCTCACAATAAATATTTTCATCGTAAATGCTAGAGCATGGAGAGCAGCAAACCAGCCCTACTCTCTTCATCGTATACGCGGGTACTCTCGCGTAGTGAGTGGCAGCACCAACGGGCAGCGCACCAGGCTCGCGTTAAACCGTGGGCAACCGATCGTGTTGAGCGCGCAGGTATCGCCCAGAAGCATCCGGTTTATGACTTTCTCTTTACCTACTACTCCTTTCGCCCTGCTTACCTCCTGCGCTGGAGCCCTGGTGCAGACGTCCTGTTGCAGGATATCAAACCTCACGAGCTCGACTGGCCACAGGATTTTGTGACAAGCAGAGAAGGCGCCTACATTTCATCACACTCATTTCCTGAGCACCGTCGTGAGTATCTCGCTTGGGCACTCCGATACCTGACCGAGACGGCGAAGAGACACGCCACTTTTAACTGCTACGGATTACATGAATGGGCGATGCTCTACCACGAGCAACAACCTCGACACTCGCAGGTCCCGCTTCGATTATCACCCGAAGAGATTGCGCGCATTGTTGAACGCTCAGAGCTTCGGTGTACGCACTACGATGCGTATCGCTTTTTCACACCTGCTGCGACACCACTAAACCGCTCACGGTTGAGTCGCGAAACCACTACCGAGAACGATCAGCCAGGATGTATCCACGTGACGATGGATCTCTATAAATTCGCCCACAAGATAGCGCCCTGGTGCCCAAGTGATCTGATGGCCGATACCTTCCTGCTAGCTGCTGATGCGCGTGCGGTAGACATGCGAGCGAGCCCGTACGATCTACGTGAGTACGGGCTTACGCCGTTACGAATAGAGGAGCCCGAGGGCAGGACAGAGTATATCGAGGCGCAGCGGGGATTATCTGAGCGTGGGATGGCGTTGAGGGATCAGCTGGTAACTATCTATGAAGCACTGAAACAGGTCTAATACTCCGGCTCCTACCGCTGATTCTCCATTACACACTCCTCCCAATCATCCCCACCAGGCCGGTCAAGATCTTCAGCTCGCGAGTTGTCACTCGACCGCGGCGGGTGAGGTTCACCAAGAGGTCGCGGATATGCACTGGTGAGTTCTCATTTAAAAATCCAACCTTCTCGGCCACCTCAAGAACCATGGCGGTAAACGACTCAAGCTGCCCACTCACCGGCCACTCAGGTTGAGTCTCTCCAACGTGCCCGCCGGCCCTCATGCGCACTGCATAGAGCGCTAGCAACACCGATTGAGCGAGATTGTACGATCGGTTCTCACCCGACGATGGAATACGCACAAGATACTGACAGAGTGGAAAGTGCTCGCGCTTCAGGCCGTTCTCTTCCGAGCCAAACACCATCGCAACGCGGCGCTCCTGATGAGTATCGAGTTGCTGCACCCAGTCTTCGAGTAAGCGCTGGGGAACGCGGTGGCGACCACTATCCGATGCAAAACCGACCACTTCATGACAATCCGCCACAGCATCACCCAGCGTTGCATACCGTTTGCAACTCATAACCAGATCACGCCCCCAACAGGCAACACCCTGGGCCAGCGTTAGATCAAACTCTGCTGCATGTACAAGTCGAAGCTCCAGCGTCGCTAGATTGCTCATAGCTCGAGCAACTGCACCAATATTGCGAGGATCAGCGACCTCAACGAGAACAACAACGACGTTGGGTCCTCGGCCGGGTCGGATATCACCAAATGCTGGGGTCATGCGTGATTCGGGCATAGGAAACCTCGTTATTCTACTAGCCTACATTCAGCAATTGAGGAGGGTAAAAATAGAGGAGATACTCAAAAGCCGAAGTGATTGTGAGTAGATGCCCCATTTTCAGACCCGCAACCGCCGAATGTAGCATTAGTGTTGCCTCTCTTGCTTCCGGCTCGTCCGGGCTGGGGCACATCGCTTTTTTGCCGCCCAACCCCCTCTACCGCGCCCTGTACCGCCTGTCCTCATGACTAGGTAACTTTTGTCACTAGCTTACCCAAATTAACATGCCGTTCTACACCAATCGCTTGGAGCCCGCCGCCTCTTAATCACTATCGTGGAGCTTCGCTTGTCTAATCCATTGTTAATGGCGCGGTAGTAGCTGTTTTTATTGATTTTTGCAACGATTTCCCGCGCATGTATAGCCTTATCGAAACTGCCAGCGATTTAGAGTAGATAGCGGGATAGCTGCGATGTCCTGGGATCTAGCCACCCATCGCGCCCTCGCCTGCATCTTAGGATTTCAGGATCCAAGTAGTCGTATTAAGGTGATCACAAGGGCATTGATACATTGAGATGGGCTTTTTCAAGAGCGCGGTGACTGTATCGCGAAAGCAAAACCAGGCAGATCAGGATAGCTCACCGCACCCTAGGGAGCGTTTCGAGTCCGTGGGTGTCAAAGCACCTCGGAGTCCATCACGCATGATCCGCACCACGTGGAAACTTTGTAGGGCAGTTATCTTCGCTGCTGCTGTTGGAGGAGCCATATACTGGCTCGGGCTCGGGACTACTATGCTTGAGAGCGGCAATGCCGACTACAGGAAGGCCTATGGTCTCCTGATCGGAGCCGGCGCTATGCTCCTCTTCCTCCCGAAGTCATTCAACCTGACGGCCCTTACTGAACGTAGACTCCTGCTCGCTCTGGTGAGCCTTGCTGGTGGTGCGACCGCCCTTTGGGCTTTGAACCGGAGACTCTACAACGGTGGTCCATCCTGGTCACTGCACCTTATCCCATTGTGGTTAATCGCCATAGGTTTACTTGTCTTTGCGGGATATGTCTTTGATAGTCGAAAGAGGTGGGTTCATCCAAGCCCGATGTTCGATCGTCGCGACTGGACACTAGCTGCGAGTTTCTTTGCCGTGGCATGGGCTGCTCGATTGCTTTCGCCAAGGAGCATGGCAGTTGACGAGGGAATTCACATAGGTGAGATGTTCACGTTTTCCTGGGACAATGCGTTCTCTCCCTGGGGAGTCGCAGCAACTGGATACCCGTGGATCCTGCATCGACTCGTCTATCTCACAGTAATGTTTCTCGCACCGTTCTGTGAGCCTTTTCTGACAATAAAGACACTGGTCGCTGGGATGGGAGCACTATCAGTTGGTGCAACTTTCTTGATAGTCAGAGTATTCGCCAGCCGAGCTACCGCTGCCACAGCATCAACGCTCCTGGTACTCCTTGGTTGGCATTGGCTTAACTCCCGTTTTGGCTATGTGTACCCCTATGATCTTGCCGTGACAAGCATCGCCATCCTGGCACTCCTAGTAGCCTTTGAACGTGGTGGTGTGGGCCCGGCTGCTTTAGCTGGTGTGGCCATGGCACTCGCCCTTGTCTTCCAGAAGTTTGGCGTATTTCTACTGCCGCTGTTTGGAATTCTCTCTCTTGAGTATCTCATCACCACCAAGAATGGAGGAAAGAAACGAATCCTGCTTGTATCAACACTTGTTGTTGTTGCGGCTATCTACTCCTACTCCCCTTTTATCGTAGCGAATAGAGGATTTCCTGAATCACCGCGATTTGAAATAGCCAAGAATACCAGACCTGTCTTGCTCAAGAACTTCAGAATGACTGAATCGCAAGCCTTTTTCGAAATGTGGCGGGATGGGTTTCGGCAATTGCAGATTAAGACGCATGATATCGCACGGCACGTATTTCGCCTCCGGAAACCACTTTTAGACCCTATATTTTCAGCGCTATTCTCCATCGGCCTGGTTGCTGCGATAGGTCGCTCTTTTCGTAACCGAGAGAGCCGCCTTCAGATATACGGGCTCGTCACATTTATCGGTCCGATGGTAGTATCGTTTCCACTCGATAGCTTCGAACCCCAGGGGCTCGCACGAAGGCTACTCGGAACTTCATTTTTCGTTGCCTGGATTGCAGCCTCTGGTGCGTTTGTGCTGAGCTCTCGCATCGTGCAACCGAACAATCGCGCCAAAGTTTGTCTCGCGCTCGCATTCGGATCACTGCTCTGTAACTTCTACTATCTCAAAACTCAATACGAAAAGATGCCATGGGACACCTGGTATTTTGACTACGGCGGCAAACGCGCAGCACTGATGACTCTCGCGGAATCTCTGACGAGGAATGGATTACCAGCGATCGTTTTTGATGAGCCGGCATCTTCGATCAAGGAAGCGGCAAAGGGTCGTTCCCAATTTAAGTTCGTCCAGTCACATGGTGAGATCAGAAACCTTCTGCCAAAGGCAGTCCAGCCATGGCACGCTCTCATCGTTCCGTGGTGGAATATAATAGGCACTTCGCCATCCCTGGCTACTGAGCTGAGTGATGTAATACCTCCCAACTCGTGGCGTATCGGAATGAGCGACAATCAGGGCGTACCGTTGTTTGGGTACGTCATCGTTCCCCCGCGTCAATATTGAACGCGGCGAGCATTGCTGTTCACTTACACTCGTATCGCACGTAGGGTTTTTATACGCCGTAATTGGACCTAAGCGGGTTCGAACCGCTGACCTCTACACTGCCAGTGTAGCGCTCTACCAACTGAGCTATAGGCCCGAAATGCGGGGGCTTTTGAAGGAAACAACTCACCCGCCCCTCGCTTGACAGGAAGAGAGAGTAATTCAAACCGTAGGAGGTGTCAAAATGCCCCCTAGGGCATGGCAATTCTCCCGCTATCTACTCGAAAAAGGCAGCGTTTCTGATAGGGATACAAATGCGCGGCTAGCACTGCAAGACTCAATAAAAACAGCTACTCCCGTGCATTTGTGGCCCTTTAAGTGGCCCTTTAAAATGGACGAGAATTGCGACGCACTAGGCAGCGCCCGCTGGGCGATGCCCCAGGGCATCGCAATTCTGCGCCCCTCTACTTTGACCCTTTGATCTCCCCGTCAACTTCCGATAACGTATGGATTGTTCGGGCTGTGGCGCAGACCGGTAGCGCATTCCCTTGGGGTGGGAGAGGTCGGAGGTTCAAATCCTCTCAGCCCGACCACACAACCCCCTCGTTGTCGTGAGATTTACCATACATTCAGCAGACTTAAGCATCTCTAATCTCATGGGCTGATAGTCGTTGGCGCCGGCGTAGCGCTCCTCCAAACCTCTTGAATTTTGACTCAAGAAAAAAACGGTTTCAGTCGAAGGTTCTTATGTGGGCAGGGAATATTGTGTCGAAGCTGAAGTACTGCTACCGCACGAGTCCAGCCCTGCATCGTCTGACGATGGTGCTTAGCTGTATGAGTAGTTAGCGTTATCAGGGATGATAACGTGCACGGAGGCCCGCCTCCGGTTTTAGGGATGATATACCATCATGAAAGAGCGACATTGCGCCCACAAGGACTTGCCAGTTCTCATTATTGATGACATGCGGTCCGCTCGCGCTATCTTAGGTGACATGCTCAAGGATCTCGGATTCAAAAAAACGATTGAGGCCCGCGATGGCGCAGAGGCCCTCGCCAAGCTCAAGCAAAATGAGGTGCAACTCATCCTGTGCGATTTTTTGATGGATGGAATGAACGGCGTAGATTTCCTCAAGGAACTCAAGAAGAGTTATCTGGACAAATCTCCCCCGGTTATATTCGTGAGCTCGCTCGGCGATGTGGCAAGCGTTGAAACAGCGATGGAACTCGGCGCCACAGACTACCTGGTGAAGCCGGTAAGCTTCGGCAAGTTTCGGCGCAAAGTAGAGAATTCACTGGGTATGCGACCCGCGACTGGTGAGTCATCTCAGAGTGAGGAGAGCGACAGCTATGAGGTACCTTCATCACCCCATCAACGCGCCGCTAGATAACGTCGGATGGTTCGAGCGCTCGAAGCTCGGACCGTTACTGGCGAAAACTGAAGCCTCGACTTTTTTGCTCGAACTACATACGAACCGAGCGGAAGCTGACTGAACGAGAACGATCCATCACTACTTGTCGTTGTGCTTCGTGCCACACCAGTTCCATCTCGAGCCATAATCGTTACCATGGCATCAACGATCCCACGAGAGCCATTTCGTACATACCCCATAACGCGTGGAAGCGCAGTGGTCGACCTCGCTGCTGCAACAGCCGCCTGAGCATCTACCATCGCCCCGGTTATCACATATCCCTGCAAACTGGAGAGCGGACGAACTGCCGTGAGGAGCGCTGATCGCACCTGTAACATCGAGAGCGCTGGATGTGCAGACGCTACGAGCGATGCAACGCCAGCTACGAGCGGGCTTGCCATCGATGTGCCACTCGACGTCCTGTACTGGTACCCTAAACTCTGCAGCGCTGTGCTCCAGATCTGGGTGCCTGGTGCCGCAATATGTACCGTTGCCCCGCCATAGTTTGAGTATCCCGCTAGATTTCCAGCTGCATCCGTTGCCGCAACGGAGATAACATTGTCGAGTGGAAGATTAGCCGGATACAGCGGGGTGGTATCGTTATTGGACGTCTCATTTCCTGCGGCTGCGATAACAAGAATATCGTGGTTCCGCGCCCGCTCAACAGCGCGGTAAATAACCCGAGAGTCTGTACCCCCGCCAAGCGAAAGATTGATCGCTACTATCGGTGCCCCCTTGGTTTTGAGAGTCGTCACGTAGTCTATAGCCTTGGCGATGCCTGAGGTAAATCCTGAACCCTGACTATCAAGAGCCTTTACGACTACGATTCGAGAACCCCAGGCCACTCCGGCCACACCCATGGCATTATTACCCTCAGCAGCAACGATTCCTGAGACGTGTGTGCCGTGGCCATTATCATCCTGTGGCGAGCCATCCTTGTTGATCAAATCACAGCCGTAGATATCGTCGACACAACCACTGCTGTCATCGTCGCGCCTATTCCCAGGAATCTCGTTGGGATTTTTCCAGAGGTTGGGGATCAGGTCTACATGGCCGAGATCCGCCCCGGTATCGATTACCGCCACCATAGCTTGCTTCGAGCCCGTAGTGGTATCCCATGCTTCTTGAACCCGACTACCGAAATCTCCGTTCAACGCGTACTGCTGGGAGTAGGCAGGATCGTTGGTCGTGAAAAAGGCGCTTACTGGGCTATCGAGCTCAACTGAAGCAACATCACGCCGTGCAGATACTGTAGCGGCATCCTCGGGACGCAACCGCACTACCGTAGAATTATCGTGCGGAATACGGTCAATCTCTTGAAGAGCAAGGTCTCCAAGGCTCGCTACCTTGCTATCAAGCAGCGGTGATGCACGCAGCTGCACGACCTTAAAGCTCCGCCCTTGCGCGCGAGTGCTGGTATCAGTGCCGGTATAATGCTCCTTAAACCGAACAACGTAGCGCGCCTCCTGCGCTTGGCTCACACAGGTAGTGAACAGCGCCACTGCCCATACGAGACTGCTACAGGCTATACGCATGGAGCGCTCCTTTGAAGCTGACGACGAGCGGTCAAACCATGCATATATCCAGTGAACCTCGTAAAACCGATCCCTACGCTCCCGTGGAGGCCGATGATCGTGCTTCCTTTCGGGCCCGCAGAATCTCAAAAACACCGGGCAGTATTGATATGATTATAATCGCAAGAATAACAAGTTTAAAGTTCTTTTGGACAGTTTCGGTCCCGCCAAAGATGTAACCACCGTACGTGAAGAATCCCACCCAGGCGATAGCACCCGTCACGTTGTAAAAGGCAAACTTAGGATACGACATCGTACCGACCCCAGCCAGAAACGGAGCAAACGTGCGGACGATCGGCACAAAGCGAGCGAGCACTATCGTTTTCGAGCCATACTTCTGAAAGTACCGCTGCGTCCGGGCCAGGTACTCAGGCTTGAATACCTTTGAACTCTTACGCTCAAACACCGCTGGGCCCATACGACGACCGATTGAGTAGTTTACTGCATCTCCGAGGACAGCTGCGACGAGCAGGAGAAGTGCGAGCAGGTGCACGTTAAAGGCCCCCTGACTCGCCAAGGCACCGGCAGCAAAGAGCAGCGAGTCTCCCGGCAAAAACGGCGTGACAACTAACCCCGTCTCACAGAACACAATCAAAAACAGGATCCCGTATGCCCAGGAGCCGTAGTCATGAGCAAGCTGCGTTAAATGCTTGTCGATATGAACAATGAAATCAAATAATGAATAGAGAAAACTCATGTGTGTGTACCTCAAGAACGCTATGCAGCGCAGCAGTAACTACTAAAGCACCTCGGGGGCGATTTGAAAAGTTGCTGTTTACCCCCTGGCAGAGCATCGCAATTCTCCCCCTACCGACTCGAAAGGGCAGGTATTTCTGATAGGGATACACATGCGCGGCCAAACATCGTTCAGGTCATTAGAAACAATACGCTCCGCGAATTTTTAGCCCCATCCTAAGACCAGAGAATTGCGATGCCCTGCCCCTTACGCGAGAGCCCGGGACGGATCAGCCTCTGGCGTCTCGACAGTCTTAACACGTCGCTCCTCAAGCCCCTGGACGATAAGCGCCTGGCCCTTCCTTTGCGCCCACTCAATCGCAGAAACCCCATCAGCATCGGTCATCGAGATATCCGCCCCCAACTCCACTAATTCAAATGCGGTCTCTGCATGGCCGTTCTTAGCTGCGGCGATAAGTGCCGTGGTGCCGTTTGGGCTCTGTCCATTTACTTCAACGCCCTCAAGAGCGAGCCGACGCACCGTTTCAGTGTCACCTGAAGCGGCCGCTCGCATAAACACCGTCCAAAAAGCACCTTCAACTGCCCCGCCACTCTGTAACGGTTTCGCTGGCTTCTCTATATCTGAGCTCACCTGCACACGAGTACTCATACTATCTGCCTCGTTCTTTTTAATTCCGAACATCGTCTGGATGTTGAGGTCCGTCTCAGCTTCCGCCCAACGCTTTGCACTCCATCCATCAAAATTCATCATATCTGGATCTGCCCCCAGTTCGAGCAGCGCCTTGATCATCTTGCGATCGCGACGCACTGTTGCCGCGAAAATAGCGGTATTGCCGTTGCTATGAGGAAGATTTATCTCTGCCCCGGCATCAACCAGCAGCTTGACTACTCCAACGTGACCCTTCTCTGATGCTTCCAAAAGTGAACTAGCACCGAAGCGATTGCGACGATTAACCTTTGCCCCTGCCGACAACAGTAGTCGCACTACCTCCTCCTGACCGCGAGCAGCGGCCAACATAAGCGCTGAAGCGCCGTACTTGAGCTCGCAATCGATGTCGAATCCTTGATCGATAAGCGCTTGCACCCCTGCGGCATCTCCAGCGCGAGCCGCGCTGATAAGCTTCTTCTGGTCTTCCGAATAAGTCATTCCCATCGCTATCACCTTGAGCTACTGAACGGACGTTGGCGTCCTCAGTGCCGCGACACACGAAATCCATCCTACGGATTAAGATTCATCACAGAGGAAATAGTCGTCAGTTATTTTTGATTTCGTGAGGAGAAAGCAGGGCCCCCGGTTGTAAAAAGCTACAGAGTGGGGCCTTGTGAAGTGCCTGCCCAGGTTTGTGCTGCCCGGGTTTGTGTTACCTTCCTATATAACAGCTTGTAATTCTTTGTGAATTAAACCATTTGAGGCGATCAGATACTGAAAATCGATCCGTCCAGTACCGAACCGAATAGATAACTGCGTTTCATTGGCAACCACCCCACCTGCCGACCTAATAATCGCCGCAGGGGCGGCTATATCCCACTCCCTGTGGGTAGTCATGCGGATTATCGCTCCGTCGAGCTCCCCCTGAGCCACCTTCAGCAGCGCAAGCCCTGAGTCCATCATCGGCGAGGCTATCTCCGGTCTACGACATTCAAAATTTCGGATGTATACCCGCCCAGGCGCAAGCGACTGTGTGCGAGAAACCGCCAGCGCTACCCCATTACACAACGCAGCAGCCCGCTCGTGGGCTGTCACAAAAAGCTGCCTAGCCGGGAAGAACATAATCCCGTACACCGGAACAAAATCGACACACAGCGCTACAAGCACCGAAAAATCATCGTCTCCCTGAACAAACGAACGCGTACCGTCGAGGGGATCGATAACCCACGTACGCCTCGATCGTTGTAGATCTTCTGGTGTAAACGGAGATTCCTCCGATAGGATTGCATCGGTAGGAAAGAGTCCAGCGATACCACTCATCAAGATCTGGTTTGAGCGCAGATCTGCCTCGGTGACCACAGAGCCATCTGCTTTATGAGAGGCTTTAAGCTTTTGTCCCACACCTGCATTACCCGGCCAGAGAGCCAGCAACTCGTCACCTGCACGACGAACTATGGCGCATAACTGATTGTGTTCATGAGGCGAGATCATTGGTTCTCAATTTAGGTGTATGCAAAGTCCGCTTTCGCAGCAGGAGAGGGTGTTGCCGCTCTTCGCCAGGCTAGTATAACAGCGCGCTGCGCGAAAGCAGGTTAGTTCGAAGCGTCTATGAGCTCGCTATGGCTTGGCACCGCACCTCCATCTAATTCACACGTGTCCAGTGTGGCATCCAGTATGCAGTATGTTGTTAGTGAATCGTCCTTTGCGACATACGCCGGTATAACCTAGCGAATTTAGGTTGATACGCTACCGAATCCCCACAAGTCTTAATAACCATTGGCAGTTTGATGTAAGACGCAATACACCGCATATGCGATAGTCCTATGGTTTCATTTTTCAACCGACAGAGACTCCCCTCAGATACAGCTAAGCTGCCAGCTGCGACACTTCCAGAGCTTGCCGCGATGCCTAATGGCGTTATACCGGCGCTAGAAATTACACGACTCCTACCAACAATAGGAAACGACCACCAGGAATTAGTGCACCTAATGGCTGAACTATATCGGCAGCAATTCAAAATAGATTTTTCAGGGGTTATCGAGCGATATGCCACGTGTCCCCAACGGGTGCCGGGCCAATCGATCAACGAAATCCTGGGTACTGAGTCACTTGAGCTGATTAGGATACGTGAGATTGCTAGCTTGCGTTATCGTCAAGCGCTCTTTCAAAACGACGCAATAATCGATTATGCCGTAAAAGTGCTCACTGACGTCATGATGAATCGAGCAGCATATGATCAATCTATTGAACGTTCCGCCTGGGAAGAATTCAAAGGAACCACGATCCAGCCACAAATACCCGCCAGACTGACACTCTTAAAAAATCCTTTGAAACAACTCAGGAGCATTGATCTCGACGACCTTTCGGCCGAAACACAACAGCTTCGCCGAACGTTATTAGCCGATATCTTCGAAAAGCTGGAGCAGGCTCCAGTCAAAATTGCGCGTTTTGCACAGGAGCAAATCAGTTTGATGCACGCGACAGTGGAGCAAGCCCCTAGCCCAGATGTGCGGCTCTCTCCCTGGGGAATGCGCCGAGGAGAATTGAGAAGTCATTTGGATGAGCTGCGCGACACGGGTAAAGATTTAGCCGCTATAACCCAGCTCATTTGTGACCGTTCTCACTGGATGATTGTCAAACTTGCGAATAAAAGTCTGCTGCCAGGCGGTGATCTAAAGGATTTGATTCAAGCCGGCTATCTGGCGTTAGTCTATGGCATACCCTTATTTGACTATCGACGTGGAAACAAATTTTCAACGTATGCAACGTATGGCATCGTACGTGCCATGCAATACGAAAATCAGAGGCATCCAACTATTCGCGGGCCACGAAGCCTGGCTTGTGATCTAAGAGAGTATCGCCAACTGGTAGCGAGACTGTCTCATCAGCTTGGCAGGCAACCCAACGCTCAAGAGATTCTGGAAGCCTTAGGGAAAAAATATCCGACACCCCATATATTGAGGATTGCCAATCAACCTCTCAGCGCAAATCAATCAATCCTCCACGGACAGGCACGGAATCGCTTAGCTGATATCATTCCTCAACCGCATGACCCGAGATCTTTCGAGTCGCAAGAGCTGGCTCAAAATTTACAGGCAGCATTAGCAGCACTGGACGACAGGCAGCGGCTGGTTATCACGCTACGCTTTGGCCTCGGTGAAGATTCTAAGCAATGGACCCTGCAGCAAGTCGCGAAGCGTATGAGATACACCATAGAAACAGTTCGGACACTCCAAAATAAGGCCCTGAAAAAATTGAGAGCGGCCCTCCGGAAAGAGAGCTAGCATGCCGCTTGACTGCCCCTCGATTTTATTTTTGGGTGCCCGATCTAAATCGTTGACCAAGCGATCCGCTCAAACTAGCATACTTAAAGCGATTTATTTCCTGTCCATGATCTTCTCAATTCATAGCAACATCCTATGCCAGCTACATACAACCGCGCCCTGCACATCTTTCGCCGAGATCTCCGACTCGATGACAACACTGCATTAAACGCAGCACTCGCCTCAGCCAAGGAGGTGGTCACCTGTTTTATCTTTAACGACCAGCAAGTAGCACCGCACTCATATCGCTCAGCAAATGGGCTAGCGTTTATGATCGAGAGCCTCGAAGAATTAGCAACTGAGATTAAAAACGCTGGCGGCAAGCTTCTCGTACTCCACGGTGCTCACCACGAGGTCGTCGAGCGTCTTATAAAAGAGCTCGATATCGACGGGGTCTTTTTTAACATGGACTACACACCGTTTAGTCGCACCCGTGATGCAGCCATCTTTGATACGTGCAAAAAGCTAGGTGTACACTGCGCGCACTACTCAGATGCCCTACTCGTTGAACCTTCGGAATTCGGCAAAGACGATGGCAAACCGTACACGGTGTATACACCGTTTTTCAAAAAGGCATCAAAGCTAGCAGTTGCTAAACCCACCAAACGTACTCAGGGAATACTCAGTGATCCGCACTACAAAGGCCCTCAAGCCACGCCACGCGACTTCTGGCCAACAACCAGCGCCGCACAACGGGTAAGCCTCGGTGGACGGAGCAATGCTCTCGCCATTCTGGAGACGATCGGCAACTTTACCAAGTACGAAGATGAGCGCAACCTCCCGGCTGTGCGCGGCACAACGTTCATGGCTCCACACAATAAATTCGGCACAGTATCAATTCGCGAGGTCTACCACGCCGTAGCTGACACTCTTGGGGTCAGCCACACTCTGATTCGTGAGCTCTACTGGCGTGACTTCTTTACTCATATTACCTGGCATTTTCCGCGAGTGTTCGGCCATGCTTTTCACAAGCAGTACGATGCAATTCGGTGGAACAATGACGAGAAGGTATTCAGCGCCTGGTGTGAAGGTCGCACGGGGTTTCCGATCGTTGATGCCGGTATGCGTGAGCTGGTGACCACTGGATTTATGCACAACCGTGTACGGATGATCGTTGCCTCGTTTTTAGTCAAGGATCTCCACATCTCATGGCTTCGTGGTGAGCAGTTCTTCGCCCAACACCTGACCGACTACGACCCAGCCGTTAACAACGGCAGTTGGCAGTGGGCAGCATCAACTGGATGCGATGCGCAGCCCTACTTCCGTATCTTTAATCCATGGCTACAGCAGAAGCGTTTTGACCCAGAGTGTATCTACATCAAGAAGTGGGTACCGGAATTACAGCAGCTCCGTCCAAGCTACATCCACACACTGTACGAAGAAGATATGACCCGTTCTGTCGACTACCCACGGCCGATAGTCGAACACTCCGTGCAGAAGATCCACGCCGAAGAGATGTTTCGGGAGTGTGGGAAGGGGTGATTCCGCAGGTTTATCCGAAAAGGAGCGGCTGCGGGTCTGACTCTATCGTCCGTACGTGCAGACCGACTCATCCTGCATGCCGCGATGAGGATCGTTGATGAAAGGACCAAGAGCCCAGAAGCAATCGGGTTACTTTTCTACTAGAAGATACTAACATTAATTCGAGATTGTGCTCGTAAATTTATATATGCCCGGAATTATTAGAGCTTTTGAATCAGCTTTAGCAGAAAAGCTGACACAAAACCCACCTTTTATTCAGGTCCTGGTCGGTCCGAGACAAGTAGACAAGACCACCGCCGTCCGAAGAATAGTAGAGCAGTAACGCGGACCGAAGATGTTTGTGTCTGCTGATGTTCCAACTCCTAAAAGCGCTGCCTGGCTCTCCATGCAGTGGAAGCTCGCGCAACAACACGGTCCTTGCACCCTCCTTGTTATCGACGAGATCCAGAAGGTGGATTTTATTCGCGAGGTGGATCGAAGAATTATTTGAAATCAAGACGAGCAAAGCATCCTCGACGTTTAGAGAGATTTTTGCGGGAGCAGCCAGATGCAGAGATTCAAATCGCAACTCCCGATGTATTTTGCGAGCTCAAGGGGTCTCCCCTATCCTCTTCACCACCACCGGATATTCAAAAAAGCGCCCAAAAGCTGGGTCATCCCTAAACGAAAATGTTCCAAGCACACCGGTGCGCCCCTGTATCGCGCTGAGGGCAGCTAGGATATCTGCGTGCTTACTCTCAGGGTGCGCCTTGAAGTGCGTAGCAAGAACCATAGCCATGTCATACGCCGCCCCGGCAAAGGTAATCTGAGACTGATTGTTGAATCGCGTGCGATAGGCCGCGCGAAACTGCGGCGTCACCTGATTATCGGAATACGCACACCCCTGGAGATACTGCCG
>JBIKKR010000027.1:0-24278 GCA_044360225.1 Bdellovibrionota bacterium
ATCGCCGCAGAAGTTGCTTGAATCGGGAATTATGTGATGCTTTGAGGGTAACTTTTCTCGGGGTGCAAGATCTTTGAGGGGTGGATTGGTAGCCGGATATGGGGGCGGAATTTTAGTATGTACCAGCGGATGCGGTACCAGCGGATGCGAGCGGAATTTTAGTATGTACCAGCGGATGCGACCAGCGGATGCGACCAGCGGATGCGACCAGCGGATGCGGACCAGCGGATGCGGGGGATTCGAACCCTAAACTGATGTCAGTTATGCGGGACGTAACACCCGCTTGCAACCGAGTTCCGGGATATCGTAGCTTTATCATTTTCAGGGAGAAGCTTTTGTGTGATGAGTAACTTTCACTATTTTGACTAACATAAACAAAGTGCCGATCGAGATTGTAAACAATTGGCCAACATAACATTCGATGGAGTCCTATGACTATGAAAGGAACTGTTCATCTGCTATGCGGCTTGCCTGGCACTGGAAAATCAACTTTTGCGCGAGACTTGGAGACGCAAACTAGGGCGGTTACTCTTAACCATGATGTTTGGCTGGTGGGGATGTTTGGGCCAAACGCACCAGATGACTTTGAGAAGCACCGCTTAACGGTTTTGCGTTTGCTCTGGGAGTTGTCTGAGCGACTTGTATCCATCGGTGTCGATGTAATCTTGGATTTAGGGCTCTGGCATCGCTTTGAGCGAGATGACTTTCGGAATCGTGCAGCAGCAGTTAATGCGCCGTGTAAGCTTTACTTTGTAACGTGTTCGCGAGATCTGCAGTCACAAAGAATCGAAAAGCGGAATTCGCAGGTGAAAGATCAGAACACAATTATCACCCCCTCTATGCTTGCGGCTTTTTGTCTCCAGTTCGAAGAGCCAACACCAGATGAAGACGCCATCCTCATTAGTACCGATGCATAGCCCTAACCCGGACGAGCCGCAACCAAGCGAGGGAGCGCAACTAATAGCTGGAGCATCATACCGAACTAAAATCAGGCTCTCGGCAGGTTTTTATTGGCCGATGGGACACTCGTTCTTTTTTGACAGCGCCTGATCGGCGATGCCGTGCTTGACTCTCCCAGATTTTGTTGCTCGGTGGCGCCTCCGCGCCACTATTAGTTCCTTTCTTCCTTGTCTATACTTTGGGCTTTGGGCATCTGCACCATGTTTCATGCCCGGTAACTCCGCCAATCGCTATAAACGTTAGCTCTGCGACACTTATCCACTGCCTCTGGATCTATATTTGCAACACCTCAATAGAGTCCACGGATCGGGCAGATATCTTCGCAATGGATCGCCTAACTTACTGAATCGCCGTCAGAAGTGGGGAAGAGGAGCCTCTTCGCCAAGGCACTTTATGCCTAGCTGATGGCCAAACGGGATCGCTATGGCAACAAATAGCTTCAGCGGTATCGCCTCAGGAATCGATACCCAGGCGTTGATTGACTCGACTATTAATGCATCGCGACAGGCTCGCGTTAAGCCGAGTCAAGACCGGGTAACTGAGCTAGAGGGTACTAACTCTGCTCTCGAGGACCTCTCCAAAAAACTCAATACTCTGAAGGAAGCTATTGCTCCGTTTACAACCCTTCAGGGTGGTGGAGTTAGTAAGACCGGTACCAGCAGTAAAGAGTCGGTGGTCTCTGCAACTGCAACGGCCGCGGCTACGAATGCCTCATACTCGGTGACAGTATCAGCGTTGGCAAGCAACCACACCTACAGTTTCGACCAGACGTATACGGCGGTGACGGATAGTATTCAGGGTGATCTCACGGGGAGCGAGGCCGAGGCAGATCGGACCGTTACCTTTACTGTCGGAACAGGGGCAGATCAAGAAACGGTAAGTGTAGTTATCACAGACGGCAACTTCTCAATACAGGGCTATGTTGATGCATTCAACACTGCTAGCAACAAGGCGCGCGCCTCCCTGGTAAACATCGGAACAACAACCAGCCCATCCTATAAAATCGTCATTTCATCGCTCTATGAGGGAACCGAGAAGGGTACGGTCACGCGGAGCGCCCTAGGCACCAGTCTGACAAATCTTAGTTCATACTCGGAGAGTGCTGCCGCTAATGCTTCACTCTCGATTACTGGAATCGGTACGATTACCCGATCGACAAATAGTATCTCGGATGTAATTCCAGGAGTGACGCTTGCTCTGAGCTCAACTGGCACTTCGACAGTGAAGATCGCGGAGGATGTGCCATCAACGATCACAAAGGTCCAGCAGTTTGTGGACGCCTACAATGACCTCGTTGCGTTCATCACCGAGAATAACAAGGTGACTGAGGAGCAGAAGGGTAAAGAGACCATCAATACCTTTGCACCACTCGCCTCTTCGCGTCTGGACGATAATGTACTCTTCTCCCTCCGCTCAACGCTTTCACAGGTAAATGCGTCGGGAGGATCTACCGTGAGGGTGTTCTCTGATCTCGGCATAACGACCGAGCGTGACGGAACCCTCAAGTTTGATAGCGCAAAGCTGCAGGAGGCGATCTCCTCAGAGGTGACCAGCGTATCGTCGATTATGTCTGCATTTGCTGATGCGACGGCGATGACGAGCGGCGTGATTAACCAGTATACTCGCTATAATGGCATGCTTGACGTAGCGATCGGTGCCAATAAAACCACGATTGATGACCTCAACGAGCGCATAGCTTCTACCGAGGCGCAACTTGAACGCCAAACTGAGATGCTGCGGGCGCGTTACGCGCGCCTGGAATCCACCATGGGTAAACTGCAGAGCCAACAGTCCTCTCTGACCTCGGCCTTGTCAGGGCTTCGATAGCCACCAGGGCGCCGCAGTTCCACACATGTAAGAGCACTGCGATGCCGTGGATAGCCACTTTCCAGCTTTGATGACCTGCGGTAACGTAGTTTGATGGTGGAGTGTGCTGCGTTGAACAGGTTCGCGGAGTGTCGATCGGCGTTCGGGTCGATGCTGCTACCACCAAACGGCCCATGCTATGTCAGCGATTAATAAATTAGCAACTTTCATCTGTATTACCGCCTTCTCAGGCTCCATGGTGGTTATGGGTGCCCGTGACCTCCGCAATGCGCTTAAGGCACCAACTTCGGTAGAGATGGAGCGAGCAAAAAAGCTGATTCAACAGCTTCGTGGAGATGAGCTATTCCGCATGAAAGTCAAGTACGATCAAGCTCATGAAAAACCGAATCGCAAGCCCGGAAGCATCCTGCCAGAGTACGACTTGGCTAAAATTAAAAAGTTTCTCTCTAACCTCATAGGAAACGGCGATTCTGAGTCGTCCGGAGATTCCGCTGCGGCATCACAAGAGGGGGAAGGTAGTGGGCGAGGAGAGGACTAATGAGAGCCATACGAAGTTGCGTAGTAGGTATTTTGATCGTTTTGCACGTTAGTGGCTGCGTTCTTGTACCGTTTGTTCAGGCGTTTAAGGAGACTGGTCTTACCGAAGGGGATCGCATGGAGCTCTTGCCTCCGCAGCTTAAGAAGTTCTCTGATGCAAGAGTCTTTGGTAACAAATCGCTGGCGATGGCTTTAGTTGCTTCTGAGTCGCAACCTGAGATCTCAAAGCAGCTGCAAGATAAGCCTGAGCAGGAGCGAATCGTGAAATCTCAGGTAGATGAGATCGAGTGGAGCGAGGATGCGCGCAAGGCTCGGGTGGTGATGAAGGTTGAGTCCTTCACGATGTCGCAGCTGATAGTGAAGACCAAAAGAGAGGAGCAGCGTTGGGAGTTCTCTCCGGGTAGCGGATGGTTGATGACTCAGCGCGCGGTGCTCAGCGAAGGTTGAAAGGGGTGAGACGATGAACGTGAGGATTATCCTGGTTGCTCTTTTAGTGTCTGGCGGGGTGTTATCGGGATGCGGTTGGTTCAACCGCACTTCAAGCCCTGGTTCAGCAAGGATCGTTGGATCGGCGGTCGGTGGTGACCCTTCAGTGATCCCGTTTCGACTCGATGTGCTGCAGGAAACTAATGACGGCAAGAACCTGACGATCCAGGGGCAGTTAGTTGCAAAGAGTCAACGCCCGTCAAAGGATGTACTCGTTCGACTCACTGCAGTTGATTCGAAGGGTCAAGAGAAAACGGCGATTCATAAAGTGTCAGATCTCGTTCAGAATGGCGGAGAGCTTACGCCTTCGATGCCAACGCAGTTCTCCCTCTCACTGCCTTCACAAGGAATATCTAACTATCAGCTTGAGGTATTGTGGGGCAAAGATGCAGCGCCGTATCTCGGTGGTGAGCGAGCTTCGCTCAAGCAGCAGAAGACCTCGTCGGAATTCTTAGCGCTTCGCAACCTCGAGGTGCACAGAGTGCCCGATGGCAGCTGCTCATCGCCGGAAGAGTGTCTCGTGACCTTCTCGATTACGGGAGAGTTCTTTAACGCTGGCAAGGCAACCATTCGCGATGTCGTTGTCGTCGCAGGGTTCGTCCCAGCCAGTAAGCTGGAGTTGCCGAATCATCCGCTCGAAAACGAAAAGCGCATAGAGGTGCAGAACCTTGAGCTTGCGCCTCAGGCCACAAAGCCGTTTCGTCTGACCCTCGAAAAGCTTCTGCCTGCGTCTGATACCGTTGCTTACCAACCGGTAGTGCGAATCGTCTCGTTCGGATCGGATTGGTAAAAGGGGGCTGCAGGCAAGAGGCGCGCGAGGAGTGCTATGTTTAAACGTGCGCGCTTCCATGGACTGCTGTGTAATCCTCTCGTTGTGCGCCGCGCTCTCGCGACCTTCCTCATACTTGGCGGCGCTGTGTCAGTGTGGCTTGCGGTGAATGACTCACGAGAAACGACGTCCTTACGACGAGGTGATTTTCCAGCGTTTTGGTCTATGGCGGTGATCGCGGCGGGCAATGAACCGCACCGTCTCTATGATGTGGAGCTGCAGCGGCAGGTTCAGAATATCGCTTGGCCATCGCTTGCGGGAAGCGTCCTTCCAGCAGCATATCCGCCGTATGTGGCCTACGTGCTACGCCCCCTCGCGCGTCTGGATCACCGTGTAGCACGGCAGGTCTGGACGGTGGCGAGTCTTGGAGCATCGTTTGTTGCTGTGCTGTTACTGGTGAGGCTGAATCCATGTGTGCCCTGGCCAGCATGGATGGTGTGGGGGGTGCTTTTTCTCTTCAGCCCAACGTTGCGAGGTATAGCAGGTGGCCAGTTGCTGTCGTTTGTAGTTCTCTGTATTGCGCTTTGTGCCACGTTAGAGCAGCGCCGCTCGTGGCTGATGGATCTAATGCTGGGGGCTGTTCTCGGCGTATTGCTATGTAAGCCGTACTACGCTCTTTGCGCGCTCGCTATCCCGATACTCCAATGTCGCTGGCTTACGATTGCGGGTTTCAGTGTGATTGCGTTCGGATGGACGAGGTGTGCAGTTGCAGTGCTGGGAGCTAACTGGTTTCTAGAGTGGGGGAGATTTGCGCGACGTTTTGCGCAGATAAACCTTGAGACAAACGTTCACCAGATGCCAAACCTGTGGGCGCAGCTCTACGGCATATATGGTAGTGTGCAAAACCTTGGATTAGTAGGCTGGGCGGTTACCGTCGTATCGTACGCCGCGCTAGCGTGGGGCGTGTATTTCATTATTGGACCAAGGGCCACACGCACGTTGCTGAAGTCTTCTCGACAGTATGGCGATCTACTCTTATACCTGGTGCTTTCATTGGTGGTCGTATTGATGCCGCAGGTAAATTTCTATGATTTAGGAGTCGTTACCTGCGCAGTAATCGCGATGTTCCGGCCTGACAGCTTGTTTGACCGAGTGACAGTCATCGCTTGTATTGTGATCTCACAATGTGCGGTGTCTCCGCCCTTTGGATTGCCAGTGCATTGTATGCTGGCGTTGATTGGCCTGGGGTATGTGTGCGTTCACGTACGGGGGCGCGTGCTTAAGAGGGTGTAGCTGCTTATTTCGCAGTTGCTCAGTCCTTACTTCTTATTTGGCTTAGCATTGCCCTTTTGGTCGATAACCCAGCGCTGACATCCATCTGGTACCGTTGCAAAATCCTTATCGCCAAACTTAAACTTAGATCCATCACTCATGATGAGTTCGATACGTGGCTTGCGGCTGTATCCGCAACCGTTTTTCCTAAACCGTGCAAGGCTTCCGTATCCATTTCCTGGACCACGGTTTGTTCCTGTTTCTCCATTGACCCGAATGGTCGCGCCGTAAGGCACGGAGTGAATAGCGAGCCGTTTGTCGCTATCCGAAACCGGTTTCCAGAGTATGAAACCCGCGGGAGTTGCTGGTCCTTCGAACTCAGGCTCAGGCGTCGGCGTTGGCGTGATCGATTCCTCAAGGAGTGCCCGATAGCACGGTCCAATGAGCTCGCCGCTGCAAACATCAGTGCCAACGTCAGCGAAGCCAGCCCTGATCAACTCCTCAGAGAAGCTCTTACCTGATGCAGAAAAGAGCTGTCCAATCAGCCCAACCGTTCCGTTATCAAGATCGGTCACACAGGCCTTGTCCGTCTGGTAGAAGTACACCTCTCCTTCAGCGCTCAACTTCTCTAGGAGTGCTTCTGCTGCGTTGCGTTGTTCGATGGACCCCGGAACATCGAGTCCATGGAGCTTGACGAATTCCTCAACGCGGCTTCTCTTAATGGCCACTAAGTTCGGTCCCAAAACTCGGGCTTGCGCGCGGTCGCCATCTGAAGGATTTACGGGATTATAGAGTTTCCCACCCTGGACCGTTCCGCACTCGGTACGGAATCCTTCAGGTGAATCCTCAACGTCAGGATTGCCTTGAGATGAGTCGTCTGAGCCTCCTGATGAGCTCTTGGTGCAGGCCGACAGCTGACAGAGAAGCGCACAAGATAACAGTATATTTAATAGGTTGCGTGACATCATAGGCATTTAACCTAAAACCTGGTTCGCGATAGATCTCAAGTCTACCACTCCCTTATCCGCGCTAAGTGACTGATTGCATCAGGCTATCTGTGGCTATCCGTGGGAGTGATGATTGCTATATACTTCATCGCAACTATGGCGCAGACATCAACCCCAGCGATTCTTAACGCACGAACAGATATTTGGTTCAGTGGCGGACTCTCGGTTGTGGTGCTACTAATCTTGGCCGCTCTTGGGCTCCTTGGTTCACGTGAGTTTCTCCTGCAGGAATTCCTGATCCTCTCCGTGCTGGTTAATGGCACGCACTTTATGGCGTCGTACCGACTTCTGTACTCTTCCCGTGAATTTGCGGCTACCTACCCCTGGGCTTCATACTATGTGCCAGCTTTCCTGGTGATATGGGCATTAGTTGGTTTAGCGCTCTGCTCGTACAATCCGAGCTGGAGGCTTATTCTAGAGCTGCTGGCTGCCACCACGACCTTGTATCTAGCACTCCATTACACGGGGCAGGCATGGGGCATGATGAGTTCGTTTGCCTTTCTTGAAGGCATTAAATTCGAGCCGGGAGAGCGACAGCTCTTACGTCGTTTGCTCCGATTATTGGCCATCTGGCACGTAATATGGGGTATGAAGATTCTGTGGCCGCCACCTTCAGAGTACGTGAATTATGTCAGGGTGCTTGATGTTGTAATGAACACGCTAGCCTTTGGATCGTTGGTTGCGGGGTTGGTTTGTTTGTACGGGGTAGGTAGGCGGTGTGGTCGCTCTGTGCCCCTCAGGGTAGTAACCCCCTTTGTTGCGATCCATGTGTGGTATGGCTTCTTGTACTGTTATCCGCAGTCAATCTTCTGGGTGCAGATATTTCATGCGCTGCAGTATCTCCCGTTTCCGCTCAGAGTTGAGCTTAATCGCGTCGATAGCGCTGGTGGTGCTGACAGCGCTAGTGGTACGGTGCGGCACCTCAAGACAGGTTTCGTATATTTTCTCACCCTTGCGTTTACCAGTGCGATTATCTTTGGGCTTATCCCGTGGATCTCCAAAGGGCTAGGTCAGGGATACCATACCGTGTGGGTTGCGATAGCGTGTGTTATCAATATCCATCACTATTTTATCGATGGTTGTATCTGGCATATCAGCACCCCGGTTGTTCGACAGGATCTCTTTGCGCATACCCGGCCAGCTGTTTCGAATTGACACAAACTAATCACCTTGGTAGACCTGCACAAGATGCGAGCGCCAGGGAAGTACGGTGAGATTCCGTCGCGGTCCCGCCGCTGTATCCGAGATGCTGAAGCCCATGAGGTGTAATAGGTAGGGGGAATGGTTCCCTGCCTGCGCCCTGGAGCGAAGACGCTCAATCACTCCACTGTGACGTAAGCCATACGACCGTAACCGTAGCGCGCCATGGGAAGGGGGAGTGTCATCCGCGACAGCTATCGGTAGCCAGAAGACCTTCTCGCGTCGATAGAGTCGGGTGCTGTAGTCACCCGATTGTATTCAGCGGATTACCCTCGTGGACTGGGGTGGTCGCTTATGTACGTGCGCGTATACTCGCGCGTCTTTTTTGATGGGGATGCATATGGCTCGTAGTGTAGCCGCGGCTTTCATGCTGCTGGTGTTGGGGTGCGTCCGCGCGCCGGTTGCCCTCGCTGATGAGGGTGGGAGCAGGGACGCTGAAACCAAGGAGATTATCGTAACTGGTACCTTGCTCGATACTACTCTTGAAAACACGGGTAGCTCAGTCTCTGTCTTGTCCGAGCAGGATCTGAAGGATGGCCAGTATCGCAATGCAATCGCGGCTCTGCGGCAGGTTCCTGGAGTGGATGTAGTGCAGAGTGGTGGTAATGGTGGTAACGCCGCAGTGTTTCTCCGTGGTGGTAACAGCGAGCATACGCTTGTTCTCTTGGATGGGATGGAGCTTAACAATCCCGCAACAGCGAATCGGTCGTTCAATATGGCGAATGTGACGCTCGAGAATATCGAGCGTATCGAAGTGATTCGGGGGCCTCAGAGTACTGTCTATGGTTCCGACGCCATGGGGGGAGTGATAAATCTGATATCGAAGAAAGCCAAGAAGGGTGTTCACTCGAACATAAGTTCGGAATCAGGCTCGTACAATTCATTTACCCAGCTTGGTAATGTTTCCTACGGAAGTGAGATGTTCGATGTCTCGACCGGAATCACTCGGCAGGATATCGGGGGCATCTCTGCCGCAGATGCGCGATACGGCAACAAGGAACAGGATGATTACCAGAACACCTCACTCTCTAACCGGATGCGCTTTGCACCGACTGAAAACGTCACGGCGACAAATACCCTGCGCTATACGCGCTCGCACTCGAATCTCGACAATTGCGGAGGCATTGGATGTGACGACCCCAATCGATGGATTCGTAATAACGAGTTCTTTACCCGCAGCGATGTAACCGCGGAGCTCTTTGATAAAACTGTCTCGCCCACGGCGTATATATCGTACGCCCAGCATAATTTGGATGATGTAAACTCCCCCGACGTAAGCTCACGCGAGTTTCTTGATTCGAACTATAACGGTGATGTCGTTACAGTTGGCTCGCGAGTAGATTGGTCGCCGAGTGATGTATTCTCGTCAGTAGTCGGAGCTGAAACTCAGGGTGAGCGAGCCAGCTCAATGTATCGTTCTGATGGTGCTTTTGGTCGGTATGAGGACACGTTCTATGGCAGAGAAGCTCGAACAAATAGTGTGTTTATGGAGTCGCGGCTAGCGTATGACTCTAGGGCGTATCTCGATGCTGGAGTGAGGCACGACAATCACTCTATATTTGGGGGTAAGACCACCTTTAAGGTAGCGCCAGCAGTTCATGTAACGGACACGACCAAGATTCGGGGCTCGGTTGGGACGGGGTTTAAGGCGCCATCGCTCGTGCAGCTCTATTCAAGTTACGGGAATCGTGAGCTGCAGAGTGAGACGAGCACTGGTTGGGATGTGGGTATCGATCAGGATATCATAAAGGACACCTTGAGCGCGTCGTTGGTGTACTTTCACAACGACTATGATGAGTTAATCACCTTCAATCCAGGGACGTTTGTTTTGGAGAATATCAATCAGGCAACGACGCAGGGAATGGAATTCGGTGTCAAGTATGAGATGTCCGAGGATCTCTCGGCGCGCCTTGCCTACACGTACACCGATACTGAGAACGCCGACACCGGAGAGTCTCTCTTGAGGCGACCACGTAATAAAAATTCAGTGACGCTCGTATACTCTCCGATAGATAGCTTCAGAGCGCAGGTGCAGTGGCGTGTTTACAGCTCTCGATTTGATAATGACTTTGCAGCATATCCACCTACTCGCCAGACACTTGGTGGCTATGGGATCGTTGATCTTGCCGTATCGTACAAGCTGGGAGCTTCAACTGAAGTATTCGGCAGGGTCGATAATCTCTTCGATCAAGAGTACCAGGATGTGTTAGGATTTGGCACGATGGGGGCGGCTGCGTACGCAGGACTGCGGGTTGAGTTATAGCGTACTTTGGGGCGGCATGCTGCGCACGTCGCTTTCGTTGTGCTCAAGCAATAATATGCGGCCTGACGTTCTGACGTTGAATGGAACGATAATGAAGTTTTTGGCTTCTGTCTCTCTACTGATGCTTACAGCGCTTACGCCCGTTGCAAGCCACGCTGCCGATCCCTGTGAGCGGATAGTGTCAATCGCGCCGAGCGTGACTGAGCTTCTCTTTGATCTTGAGCTGGGCCAGCGTCTCGTTGGTGTCACCGAGTTTTGTCGGTATCCCCCTGATGCTCGAAAAGTTCCGCGCGTAGGAGGGTACCTGGATCTTAACCTTGAGCGGGTTATTGCGGCGCGGCCCGCTGTTGTCTTCGGATTGAAGGAGAGCGAGAACGTGCTCAGGCCGCTTGAAAGATTTCATATAGAATCCCAGCTGGTAGATCATACATCGCTTGAGGGGATTCGTTCGAGCTATTCGCAGGTTGGAGCGTTTTGTGAGATCGCAGAACGTGCTCAGATGCGACTAGCTGCATTGGCCGAGCGCGAGCAAGCAATTAGAGAGCGGTGCGATGCTTCGCGAGGCCAGGGTACCGCAAAACGTGTCATGGTAGTTGTTGGACGAACCCGAGAGGGTAGTGCTGACTCTGGAGTGTATGTCTCGGGTAACGATGGGTTTTACTCCGGTATCGTATCGTTGCTTGGGGCGGTAAATGTCTATACGGGCCGTACGGTCGCCGTACCTTCGCTATCGGCCGAGGGGATTGGCGCGTTAGCTCCAGATGTGGTTATCGATGTGGTGAATGTTGACGACAGGGCTAATGAGGTGGGCTTTGAGGCATTTTGGCGGAGGTTCCCAGAGCTGCCAGCCGTTAAGCAGGGTAGGGTAGTCGTACTACGTGATGACTATGCCAGTATCCCAGGCCCCCGGTACATCGTACTGGCCGAACGCCTATCAAAGGTTATCTGTGATGCAGTTCGCTAGACTGCAAAACCCCTTGTGCGACCGGATAGGGGCCGCTATCCTGCTGGCTGCGGATTTCTGCCATTCGCTCTATCTGTATCTCTGTTCGAAGAAGTTATGTCCGATTCGGTACACCCTCTCGCGCCGTTGATTTCGCTCCAGGATGTTAGCCTTTCGCTCCATCACCGCGCGTTGATCCGTAGGATCTCGTTTGAGCTTGCGTCGGGCGAGTGTCTCTCGGTAGTTGGCCCCAACGGTGCGGGTAAGACGACGTTGCTGCGAATTCTGTGTGGTCTGTACCGAGGGTATGAGGGATCAGCGACGATTGCGAGCAGGGAGATCAAGCACGAGTCGGTTGAATCGTTGGCGCGGCTTGTTAGTCTTGTCCCTCAGCGGATGGAGTTTTTGCCCGGATTCACTGTTGCAGAGTACATGGAGCTCACGGGCCCTCGTAAGGGTCCGCAGGTGCAGGGCTTGATTGCCGATTTAGGTGATAGATTATTGCCTGAGCTTAGTGGCGGCGAGCTCCAGCGAGTTATCATCGCAGGGGCCGTCGCGCAGGGGGTAAAGGTACTGTTGTTGGATGAGCCGTCGTCGAATCTCGATCCGAGTGGCCGTACGCAGGTTGAGCAGGTGCTTCGGGTCTGCCGTGATGAGTTCGGTATTTCGTACGTGTTAGTTACTCATGATATCTCCCTTGCGCTTCGTTGCTGCGCACGCATGCTCGTGGTGGCTAACGGAGAGCTGCGTTGGTTTGGTAATGCGACTGAAGATGCGGTTGTGTGCGCGCTTGAGGGCGCGTACGGGTGTGAGTTTGTGCGGCTTGAGCATCAATCAATCCGGGGCGCTGTTGTTGTTCCGGTGTGAGCGTAGGAGCTGGAAAGAGCGGGTAACAGGCTAGTTACTGCGAGGGATTCAGCCTTCAATGTTTCAGTGAGTGAGCTAGACGCCGGGAAGGGCGATAGCAAAGGAGGCTTCATTCGTGGTCCTTGCCCGAACTTCGTGTGCGCATCTCTATGTTATTCTCAGTGGTCTGCTGGGCGTAGCACTTGTTGCGAGTGTGCTTGTTGGAGTAACGACGTATTCGTTTTTTGATGTCCTTGAGGATCGCGAGGTTCGCAGCATCGTGTTACAGCTTCGAGTCCCTCGGGTTTTGTGCTCGGTGCTGGTTGGCGGCGGACTCGCAGTAGTGGGAGTGGCGTATCAGGCATTGTTTCGAAATCACCTCGCGAGTCCTTTCACTCTTGGGGTCTCTTCAGGAGCGGCGCTGTGCTCGTCAGCGGCGATTGTGCTCGGCCTAACATCTTCGCGCGTTGGGCTCGATGTAGGGATGTACGCGCTCATCGGTGCGTTGATGAGTATCGCCTTCATACTGTTAATCGCTGCGCGGGTGCACCGTGGATACTCACACTCCTTATTGCTTGTTGGGATAGTTTTTAGTTTTTTCTGCTCAAGTGCGATGACTTTAGTCCAGTATCTGGCCGATTACTCTCAACTATTTCAGGTTACCCGGTGGTTGATGGGAGGTATTCCTTCGGTTGGCTGGGGAGACCTATTTGTCGGAGCAGTGTGCACTGGGGTTATCACCGGGTGGCTCGGCTCGCATACGAAAAAGTTAGACCTGATGCTCTTCGGCGATGATCTAGCAACCGTAAAGGGGGTCGACCCAGTTCGATTTGGTAGGACCACGTTTGTGCTCTCGAGTTTTTTCGTGGGGTGGGTGGTTGCGCAGTGTGGGATTATCGGTTTTATCGGTATCGTAGTGCCAGCGATCGCGCGAGTGATGGTGGGAGTCTCGCATGCACGAGTCCTTCCGATTTCACTTCTACTGGGAGCGTTGTTGGTGGTACTATGCGATCTTTTGGGTCGAATTGTGATTGCGCCTTTTGAGATCCCAGCAGGGGTCTTTACTTCGGTGATTGGTGGCCCAGTTTTTGTGCTTCTTCTGCTTGCTGAGACGAGGCGCGTATCATGAGGGCTTTACAGCACTTTGTAGGTGTGACACCACTATGACCGACCATGAACCTGATGCAGCGCGAGCTTTTTTTGATATCACCCCCGATAAGGTGCTTGCTGCCGTAGAGCAGCTCGGCGTCCGGTGTAGCGGCAGGGTGCTTGCCCTCAACAGCATGGAGAACCGGGTCTACGAGGTCGAGCTTGATATTGATCTCCCGCCAAAGGCTGCGAAGTGGGAGGCCTTTCGTGTCATCAAGCTCTATCGCCCTGGACGGTGGAGCAGAGAGCAGATACTTGAGGAACATGAGTTTTTGCGGGAAGCTGCTGCAGCAGATCTGCCAGTCGTTGTTCCGCTCACCTTCCCATCGGGCTCCACCCTTGAAAGGCTTCCTGACTCGCAGATCTACTTCGCAGTGTTCCCGAAGGTAGGTGGTCGTATCTCCGATGAGCTTACGGATGACGAGCTTGAGCAGATCGGTAGGCTGCTAGCACGACTTCATAGTGTTGGCAGTGTACACCCATTTCAGCATCGACTTGCTCTCACCGTGCAGAGTTATGGCTACGATAATTTAGCGTATTTACATCAGCATAAACTTATTCCGGTAACGGTTGAGGCGCATTTTCTGAGGATAGCCGAGCGGATTTTTAGCACAACAGAGTCTTGGTTTCGGGACGTCGCAATGCAGCGGATTCACGGAGATTGTCATCTTGGGAACATCCTCTGGCTCTGGTCAAAGTGCTCAGTGGTTGATTTTGATGACTCTACTATGGGGCCGTGCGTCCAAGACCTCTGGCTGCTCACACCTGGCCGCGATGAGGATTCACTCAGGCGACAGAAGGTGCTTGTAAGGGGGTATGCCACCATGCGCCCGTTTGATCACGGCAGCTTAAGGCTACGGGAACCCCTCAGGGCCCTACGAATGGTTCACTTTACGACGTGGATAGCAAAAAGGTTCGAAGATCCTGCTTTCAAACAGGTTTTTGTCGATTATGGCTCCGAGCGTTATTGGCGAGAGCAGCTGGTAGCGCTGCAAGAAGTAGGAGAGTGCTTGGGGATCGCGTAAATTTGCGCTACGATCCGACTGCATCGTTATGTTTGTTGGTATTACTCTCGTTTTTATTCTGATTACTCTCAACGCGTTTTTCGTCGCGGCTGAGTTTGCGTTAGTGAAGGTTAGATACTCTGCCGTGGAGATGGATGCGGCGGAGGGGCGAGCTATCGCTGGTGTGTCGAAAAAGTTGCTCGATCGATTAGACGCGTACCTGTCTGCCGCACAAATTGGGATTACCCTGGCGAGTTTAGCCCTTGGATGGGTTGGGGAGCCAGTCGTTGCTGACATGATCGTAGCATCGATGCGTGCGGTGTCGATTCCGATCTCAGCAGACCTGGCGCACAAGATCGCTATTCCGGTGGGCTTTGTTGCGATTACTGTTTTGCACCTGATATTTGGAGAGGCAGTACCGAAGTACACGGCAATCTACCATCCTCAGGGTATCACCTATGCATGTGCGATACCGCTCAGTTTCTTTGCAAAAGCCGTTGCTCCGCTCGTCTGGATCATCAATAGCCTTTCGTGGCTAATCCTGGCGCCCTTTGGCATTAAAGTGAGTAGCGAGGAAGATACTCATACGGAAGAGGAGTTGCGGTTATTACTGGCTGAGAGCGCCCACAGCGGAGAGTTAGGCTCAATTCAAAAAACTGAGCATGAATTGATTGAAAAAGTTTTTAGCTTCGATGAGCGTCTTGTGAGACAGATCATGATCCCACGGACGCAGATGTCAGCCGTAGATGCAGCGGCAACGCCTGAGCAGGTACTCGATGCGGTGAGCAGAGATGGATACTCGCGTGTGCCAGTGTACTCGGGCTCGCGCGATAATATCGTAGGTGTCGTTTACACCAAGGAGCTCTTACGTAAGTGCATGGAGAAGGTGCCCTTCTCAATCCAGATGATTCTTCATCCGGCATACTTTGTGCCAGAAACGAAAAAGATCAGCGCGCTTCTTCGTGAATTGCAGAGCAAGAAGATACACATGGCGATCGTAGTGGATGAATTCGGAGTGACATCCGGTTTGGTAACGCTTGAAGATATCGTCGAGGAGCTCGTGGGTGAAATACAGGATGAGTTCGATGATGAACGGCCAGCGGTAGAGAAACGTGCCGATGGAAGTTTTGTGGTCAATGCGCACGCCTCAATCATCGACGTTAATGCGCTGTTGCCGCTACCGCTACCGGAGTCGCCCGAGTACTCAACGGTAGCCGGGTACACGAACGTGCTCTTTAGTGGTATCCCAGAGGTAGGACAAGAGCTAGTTGAGCATGGATTCTTGGTGCGTGTTTTAAAGCGCTCGCGCGGGAGTGTTGATTCGGTGCTTTTAATTCCTAAATTGTCTGAGGAGTCAAGCGAGAGGGACTTGGCAGACGAAGAGGGTGATCAGTAATGTCGCACATCGGTTCTGGCCGATGATTGTAGAGAGGGCCTTATCGATGCTAGTGTAGGCCACACAGGGAGATTGTACGATGTCGACACAGAGCGTCACCATGTCAGACCGACTGCAGCTATCAGAATTTGAGAGGTTTCACAGGGCACGACTCGCCCCGGTTCAACAACGGCCGTCGCTTGGCGAGTTGGCCCTTACTGCCGTCGTAACGTTCATCATGGCTCCCTTTGGATTCGTTACTTTTATGGTTATTCCGGTGATGGGACAGGTGACGGTGGGTTTTGCTCTCCTGCTCACTTGTATATACCTATTTTATCGAAGGTCTGTGGCGGCGGCAGCGGTTGCGATCGGATGCTCTGTTATCTTCTGGGCGGTCCTCTTCCTTACTATTCAGGCCATTAAGAATAATTTGGAGGTAGTGCTCTTTTTCTTTACAGCTACGGGAATTCCGGTATCAGCGATGTATTGCATGTTTATCGGAACAAGAATCTGGTCGATTCGTGGAGGTTTAGAGTAAGTATGCACTCTATTAGACTAGAAGCCATCTCAAAAATCTCCTGGGCTGCGGCTCGCTGCGCTACGAGATCGCGTCGTCTTCGGGAGAAAACCTGCTCGCTGTATCGCAGCGGATACACCTGCGTGCGTTTTCTCCCTGCATTCTCGCGCTCTCGTAGCTCGCAGAGCCTCGCCTGCATGGTATTTTTGAGAGGGCTTCTAGCAGTTATACCGTTGCTTAGTGTGTTGTCGATTGTTACTAGCGCCGTAGCTCAGGACGTATACACCTACGAAGTTAAAGGTGTGCTCAAGGCTCTTCCAGGCAGGGGCACGGCAAATAACGAGATCCTCGTTAAGCATGAGCCAATTCCGGGGTACCGAGATGAGGCCGGGAATCTAGTTGGTATGGCAGCGATGACTATGCCTTTTTACCTTGCAAGTAATGTGAAGGTCGATTCATTTGAGGTAGGAGACCAGGTCGAGATGGTTGTCGAGCAACGCCTTAAGCCCCGCTTTACTGAAGAGGTTGTTTCTCTGAAGAAAGGCAAGTAGGCGTCGAGGTAGTTCGTCAGAGTGGCCAAGAATTGCTTTGCTTACTACTCAAGTGTCATAAATTTATAGTACCCGATGCCACATTCTGCACACATTTTTCCCTTCAACGAATTTTGGTCGGTGTATGTGCTGTTTGGTCTCGGTGTCTCGATAGTCCTGTGGTTGTCACTCCGTGCGTTTGGTCAAAAAGCTCATGAGGTGAGCATTCGCGAAGCAACTGTTTCAGCGTTGAGCTGGCTGGGAATAGCTTTGCTTTTTAATATCTGCTTGTACGGATTTACGCTCTGGCATCTGCAGGGTAATCCAGCAGTAGCGGCGAGTTTGGGCTCAACACCGGACGCACTTGCACGACAAACCGCGCTTGAGTTTCTATCGGGCTACCTTCTTGAGAAATCATTGGCAGTTGATAATCTCTTCGTTTTCTTGGTTATCTTTCGCTTTTTCTCAATAGCGCCGCAATTCCAACAACGGGTGCTGTTTTACGGACTGTTTGGAGCGATAGGGTTGAGAGCCATTTTCATAGCAATGGGATCGGTGGTGATGGAGATCCCGCTGGTGGTTATCGCATTCGGGCTCTTTTTGATGTACCAGGGTGTTGCAGTTTTGCGAGGTAAGGAGCCGGAGCTTCATCCGGAGAAGAATGCGGTCCTAAAGCTACTGAAGCGCTTTTTGCCTATATCAAATTCCATGGATGGCCAGCGGTTTTTTACGAAGGTCGATGGTAAGTGGCTGTGCACGCCGCTGTTTGTAACTCTGATCCTGGTGGAGATTACCGATATCATGTTTGCATTTGATTCGGTTCCGGCAATATTTGGACTGACAAAGGAGCCGATGGTTGTTTTTACCTCCAATATTTTTGCAGTGATCGATCTTCGGGCGCTCTATTTCCTGCTCGCGGCCTTTATTTCTCGCTTTCATTACTTATCGTATGGGCTCTCGTTTGTGCTCATCTTTATTGGAGTAAAGATGTCACTCCTCGATGAGATACTCCACATGAAGTTGCCCACAGAGATCTCGCTGATGGTTGTGCTTGGTCTTATTATCGGGTCTATAGTTCTATCTTTGGTTAAACCACCTCAGCGAGGAGAACCCCCGATTGGTAGTTAAGGATGTGAGGGTGTGACTGCGGGGCACATAGCGTTCTCCAGAAGTCCTCAGTGATGTTCTGGCTTTTAGAGAGCGCTATCGATTCGCGGATGCGAATCAACACCGTATCTTAGGGTGATTCACGGCAACAGCCTTGCCAATTTTGCTGGTACGGACTTTTGTAAGTCATTATTCTAGGTTCCGCATTTGCGGGTCTGAAAATGGCCCATCTACCCCAAATCACTTCGGCTGTTGAATTCGCGATGCTCACCCTGACGCTGCCAGGGTTGTATTGGCCCACGCACATGTATCCTTATCTGACGTTCCAGCGTTTTTGAGTAGTCAGCGGGAGAACTGCAACGTCCTCCTGTGGCTGCTTTGGATAGCCAGTCCGACGCACATCTTCGATCGATTCTCCATGCTGGCTAAGGTCGAGGCCTATGTATTCCTCTTCTTCACTAACTCGCAAGGGAATGATCGCATGGCAGATTGCATACAAAGCTATCGAGCCAATTACGGTAAATGGGGTCACAATGCAGAGTGCAAGGAGATGGTTTACAAAGGTTTCGGTCTGTCCGTGAATGAGACCTACAGAGTCGGCGAAGACGGCTGTGAGAATCATGCCAACGATTCCGCCGACTCCGTGGCAGGGGAAAACGTCCAAGGTGTCATCGAGTGATGTTTTCGTCCGGAGGTGTACTGCGACGTTGCTCACGATGCTAGCGACCGTGCCAATGCAGATGCTCGCTCCAACTGTCACAAAGCCCGCAGCAGGCGTGATCGCCACCAATCCAACAACGGCGCCGATGCAGGCACCTAGTGCCGATGGTTGTCTGCCTCGCGAGCAATCAAAAAATAGCCACGCGAGCATGGCTGCTGCTGATGCAGTGTTGGTGGTTAGAAACGCTCTAGCCGCGAGGCCGTTCGCAGCGAGGGCCGAACCCGCATTGAATCCAAACCAGCCGAACCACAGCATCCCAGTTCCCAGGAGAACGTACGGTATGTGGGCTGGATGCACAGGCGACTTCTGCCGATGAGATGAGCGGGGGCCGAGGAAAATTGCTCCTGTAAGAGCGGCTAGCCCGCCAGACATGTGCACTACGGTGCCACCGGCAAAGTCGAGCACGCCCCACTTGTGGAGGAAGCCCTCGGGATGCCATGTCCAGTGCGCTAGGGGGCAGTAGATACAGAGCGAGAAAAGGCACACAAAAATCATATAGCTTGAAAAGCGAACTCGTTCGGCAAATGCGCCGGTGATGAGAGCAGGAGTAATAATTGCGAACTTAAGTTGGAAAAGAGCAAACAGTACAAGAGGGATGGTTGGAGAGAGGATGGGGTGCGTTTCTGCTCCTACCCCGCGAAACATGAAGAACGTGCGGGGATCGCCGAGGATGCCTCCCAGAGAGTTGCCGAAAGCGAGGCTAAAACCTACGGTCACCCATAGAATGCTGACAATTCCCATAGCGATAAAACTTTGGAGCATCGTTGAAAGAACGTTACGCCTATCGACCATTCCGCCGTAGAAGAAGGAAAGTCCTGGAGTCATCAGGAGGACGAGAGCAGTAGCGGTTAGCATCCAGGCTGTGTCGCCGCGATCGATTGGTGCCCCTGGTGTGGCCGGCGGGTTTGGGAGGGCTGCTCCGAGGGCTCCAATAAGACACAATGATAGCAATGCGAATTGCCAGAGCGCTGGCTTGCTATGTACTGCTTTAGCGGCGGCCATATGTCACTCCTTACTCTAGGGTGTTTAATATAAATATCATTAGATTTAGCTTAAGCAAGCGTTAAATTACACTAAGTATGCCATTATTTATCGTAAATGACAAAAATCCATACTTGCAGAGCTGGCAAGGCTTTCGTATTCACTCTGGATTTTGGCAAAGCAGGGGAAAATTGCGCTTGACGTTTCAGGGATTATCGCCCGGCAAGATGTCTCTGAAGCTCCCTGGCAACGTGGAACTTATATGAACCGGGGACTTCGTCATTAATCAGAATGCAGAAGCGAGCTGTGCCAAGCCGCCCCCCAAGGTCAAGGTACCCCGCCAAGGAGCTTACGCCTCGAAGAGTTCCGGTTTTGGCCATAAACCCATTTTTTGTAGGCATCAGAAAGCTATAGCGCTCAAAACTCTTGAGCAGGTCAGTCATTTGGGCCGCTGAGACCCGATTTTTTCGCGATAGGCCCGATCCCTCCTCGATGTGGAAATCGCGCCACCCAAGTTTCTGCTCAAGACACGTATGCATCACCTGTTGTCCCTTTTGTACGGTCGCCGGGGTGGTATGTTTTTTGGCTCCAAGCACCAGAAATAGCTGGTTTGCCGTAAAATTGGTGGAATATTCAAGCATGTTTTTTACGATCTCGCCGAGTGTCAGCGGCGAGCGGTGGCGAAAGAGTATCTTTGCGGTGGCAGGTATGGAACCAAGAGAGACACTCATGGTGCCCTCAACGCCGTGCTGCGCGAGAAATGCTGCCAGCAGCTCTCCTCCGTATCGTGCGCCAACCCTCCAATCCGTTGATAGGTTTATTCGCTCTGTTGTGCCACGAGGAAGTCGTAGCGCAGCTTGGCGAGTGATTGCAGTCAATGGAGTTTGGGGTTCGGCACTTGCTATGTCGCCCTTGCGAGTGTGTGTTACCGTGGCAGAGGCATAATTACCTACGAATGCTGAGTTCTTGGCGTCGTAGGGATTGAGCGATCGCTCGCTTCCATCAATGCGCAGATCGTCTGTAAAAAGAGATGTATCGATTACGATCCGATCAACTCGCCTTAGTAATCCCGAGAGGTTCTGGGCGATAGATTCAAGGGTTTCAGAAACGAGCGAAGGGTCTCCAGAGCCTCGGATAAAAAGTGTATGGGCATTATCTGAGAAGAAGAGTGTCTCAAATCGAAAATCAGTACCGAGCTCTTCCAGAGTACAGAATGCCGTCGCCACCTTTAGCACCGATGCGGGCACGAATGACTCGGTATCCCTGTACTGTACGAGCGGTGCTCCATCTTGTAATTCAACCTTAACAGAGCCGTTTTTGACCAGGGAAGCGATATTCAGGGTGTTTTGGGCCACAGAAGATCGCCATGGTCCAAGGAATACAAGGAGGGCAAAGAGGAGTACGCGCATCGTAGGTGAGTATACAAGATCCTTAATGCAGGTGCACGCTTCTACTGCTGGTACTTTGTGTGTTATACGAGGAAGAGAGCTACATGGCGCAAACGGCTAATCGGCGTAAGAGGCGGAAGTAATGAAGGGGATTGTTCTAGCGGGTGGATCGGGGACAAGGCTGCATCCTGTTACATTGGCGGTAAGTAAGCAACTTTTGCCGGTGTACGACAAGCCGATGATTTATTATCCGTTGTCTATGCTCTTGTTAGCAGGCATACGCGATATTCTGATTATCACCACCCCCCAAGACGCGCAGTCATTTGTGCGCCTGCTGGGAGATGGCTCACAGTGGGGTGTTTCACTCTCGTATGCAGTGCAGCCCAGCCCTGATGGCCTCGCTCAGGCGTTCATTATTGGACGCGAGTTCGTGGGTTCTGATCGAGTGTGTTTAGCCCTTGGCGATAATTTATTCTTCGGTCATGGTTTGCCGGCGCTGCTTGCAAAGGCGGCTGAGAGAGAGAATGGAGCGACGGTATTCGGGTACCACGTGAAAGATCCCGAGCGGTATGGCGTAGTGGAGTTCGATGCTAATCAGCGCGCAATTAATCTAGAAGAGAAACCTACGAATCCTCGCTCATCATATGCTGTCACCGGTATTTATTTCTATGATAATCAGGTGCTCGACATTGCAAAATCGCTTAAGCCCTCACCAAGAGGTGAGTTGGAGATTACAGACGTCAATCTTGAGTACCTGCATCGGAATCAATTGCACGTAGAGCTGCTCGGCCAAGGTGTGGCGTGGCTTGATACCGGCACACACGAGTCACTGATGCAGGCCGGTGAGTTTATTCACACACTACAAGCGAGGCAAGGATTGATGGTTGCCTGCCTGGAAGAGATAGCATACCGACGGGGGTATATCCCTGTAGAGCAACTTGAGCGACAGGTACGCAGTATGAAAAACAGCTCATACGCAGATTACTTGCGGTCGCTCCTCCGATAAGCCGATAGCCAGGCTGTCGCAGGCGCGCTAGCGCTGACCTCTCATACGAATTCTTGCAGCTAGCCCCGTCTTCAGCACGATAGTACCGCAGGTAGACTCAGCAGGAACACCGGCTCTTCTGTGTAAGGTTACGATGCTATCCATAACAGTCGGGATTCAATAAAAGCCAATTGTATAATTTTTTTTACAATCTCTTCGCGTTGTCACCGCACTTGGACCGTGGAGAGGCGCGCTCCTGCAATATCGCATCTTAAATCCATGGCTTTCGTGTAGGCGGAGATCCGCAGACACCCTTAATTTACGATGGAATGGTTGTGATTCGGCTGAGCGCTTTGGTCGGCGTGGTTGATTTCTAGACTCTCCCTCCCGTATTCCAGTGCGTAGTTTTCATACACTGGATTTAGGTTCAAGAAAGCACACAAACGTTTTGCGCACACTTGATGTGTGTAGGAGTTGCGATGTGTAGCTTCGGTAGACCTACGAGACGTCGTAGGTTCTATGAGCTGGTTATGCGACTTTTTTCGCGTATCTTTGCGCGATCGCTGGTCGTGTATCGAGCGATGGCGAGCAGCATCTCTCCACATGACAATCTTCGACAGCTAATCAATCACAACCTAAGCTCTTTCTATCGAATCGGGTCACATCTGACTGGGCGCGGTGTTTGTGTGCTGAAGATCGTCCAACCCAGTCGCGCTCTTCATTCCATTCCCGGGCGAATCTCGATCAGCTTGATCGTTACGTGCGTGTTGCTGGTTGCCATTAGAGCACTAGCGCAATCAAGTGATCCATATTTAGGAGATGAAAGTGCTTGTGATGGTTGCGGACAGCTAGAAGGCTCATCCGAGCCCTGGCCAACTAGTACTCCTACTGAGACACCAACGAACACTCCGACGAGTTCGCCTACCGATACTCCAACAGACACGTCGACCATTACGCCAACGAATACACCTACGAATACCCCGTCGGATACGCCTACGAGTACACCGACGGATACACCGACACATACCGCGACAAATACTCCGACGGGCTCGCCGACCAATACACCGACAGACACGCCGACGCATACGCCAACGAATACTCCGACGGAGACACCAACTACTACGCCGACCTACACACCAACCGAAACGCCGACCAATACGCCGACACATACGCCAACGAATACTCCGACAGAAACGCCAACAACTACTCCGACGCATACGCCAACCCATACACCGACCGACACACCAACCGAAACGCCGACCAATACACCGACGTATACGCCAACGAATACTCCGACAGAAACGCCAACAAATACGCCAACGCTCACACCAACGGATACTCCGACGAATACACCAACTGATACCCCTACTCATACGCCAACCGATACGCCGACACATACTCCGACAGACACACCGACGGATACGTCGACAAACACGCCGACGAATACTCCAACAGAAACGCCAACGAATACTCCGACGGACACGCCAACAGCAACACCGACGTCAACGCCGACTGATACGCCGACGGATACACCTACGCATACGCCAACCGATACGCCGACAGACACACCGACGGATACACCGACACAAACGCCAACGAATACTCCGACGGAAACACCGACAGAAACGGCGACGCAAACTCCGACGGACACGCCAACGGAGACGCCGACGTCAACGCCGACCGATACGCCGACGCATACAGCTACGCATACACCCACCGATACACCGACAGACACACCGACGGATACACCAACAGATACGCCAACAAATACTCCGACAGAAACACCGACACAAACGCCGACACAGACCCCGACGGACACGCCAACGGAGACGCCGACGTCAACGCCGACTGATACGCCGACGGATACACCTACGCATACGCCAACGGATACGCCAACGGACACACCGACGGATACACCAACAGATACGCCAACCAATACCCCGACAGAAACACCGACACAAACGCCGACACAGACCCCGACGGACACGCCAACGGAGACGCCGACGTCAACGCCGACTGATACGCCGACGGATACACCGACAGATACGCCAACGGATACGCCGACGGAAACACCGACAGAAACGCCGACCGCTAGCCCGACGGACACGGCAACGGAGACGCCGACGTCAACGCCGACGGATACGCCGACTGAAACACCAACCCACACGCCAACCCACACCCCGACAGACACTCCAACGGCAACTCCGACCGAAACGCCAACGGATACTCCGACAGACACGCCAACGGAGACGCCGACGTCAACGCCGACTGATACGCCGACGGATACACCAACGCATACGCCAACTGATACGCCAACGGACACACCGACGGATACACCGACAGATACGCCAACGGATACCCCGACGGAAACTCCGACAGAAACGCCGACAGCTACCCCGACGGACACTCCA
>JBIKKR010000178.1:0-5787 GCA_044360225.1 Bdellovibrionota bacterium
ATGCCCCTCGGACCAGACTCACAGGGCAAGAACGTTGAGGTGCGCCTCGGCCGCTATGGACCATTCCTCTCCAACGGTGAGGCCCGTGCCAGCCTCCCTGATTCAGTTCCATTTGATGAACTTACCCCAGAGATCGCTGAGAAACTCCTCGCCGAAGCAGCGAAGGGGCCCGAAGCGCTCGGCACAGATCCGGCAACCAATCTTCCGGTATACCTCAAGAAGGGCCGCTTTGGGCCCTACATTCAACTTGGAGAATCAGGCGAGGGCGAAACAAAGCCAAAGATGTCGTCACTCCTTCCCGGCATGGCACCCGATGCGGTGACGCTAGAGGTGGCGCTCAAGTTGCTTGCACTTCCAAAGCAGCTCGGCGTTAATCCAGAGAACTCTACAGAGGTCCTCGTTGCCAATGGTCGCTTTGGACCGTACGTCAAGTGCGGGTCTGAGAGCAGGTCGATTCCAGCGGATGAATCGCCGCTCGACCTTTCCCTGGAGCGCGCGCTTGAGCTGCTCAAGCAACCACGAGCAAACGCGCGTGCGAGCAATCAGCCGAAGACTCTTAAAGAGGTTGGCAAACACCCTGAGACCAATGCTCCGATTCAACTAAAGAGCGGACGGTATGGGCCGTATGTGACCGACGGAACAACGAATGCATCGCTGCAGCAGGGTGCAGACCCTGACGCGTTAACACTCGATGAAGCTGTTGCCCTCTTAAAGGCGCGCGCAGAACGTGGCCCTGCCAAGAAACGCACCCGTGCTAAGCGAGCTCCTGCTAGCAAGAATGCACGCGCGGCAGAGGGAACCAAGAGGAAAAGTACGCGTAAAGCGTCGTAAACGAGTATGCGTAGGGTCGGATCGCCAACCTTCTAGTTCGCCGCCCCTGCCGCACTTTGAAAACCGAGGATAGTCGGACTTACGAAATCACTTAGCTGCCGATATGTTTTAGCAGTCGCGGATCTGAAATTGGCGGAGTAGGAACTTCGCGCTCCGATAGCACACAGCTAAACCGGGTTAAACCCACACCCATCAAATCGCGCGACAACCCACGGCTTTAACATCTCATACCAACCCTTGAACGGTTTTATCTTTGAGTAGCGCTTTCCCTTCGTGGGATACCGCATCGTAATGGGAACCTCCATGCAACGGATGCTCGGCTCACACAGCGCTTTGGCGTACAGGTAGTACTCAAAGCCATACGTATTGAGCCAGGGCGCGCGCCAATTAAACGCTGCGCGTTTCATGATGTCGAGCTTGTAGGCGCGATAGCCACACGTGGCATCGGTCAACGCTTTCCCTATCAGTAATTTCACAAAGCGATTTACCATCGGGATACTGTTGCGTCGAAAGCTCGGGAGATTCGGAGAATCGCCTCCAGCGAGAAAGCGACTTCCAGTCACGTAGTCGGCATCTCCACGTAATATCGGATCAAGCACTCGGTGCATCTCGGATGGGAGCATCTTGCCATTTCCAGCAATTCCAACCAGCACATCAAATCCGCGCTCCATCGACCACTCAATCGCACTCATACAGGCGTAGCCAACACCCATGTTTTGAGGCACATCGATCCGGTCAAATCCACTCTCAGCGATCAGTTTCTCCGAGCCATCATTCGAGCCGTTGTTAATAAACACAACCGCCTCACACGGCAACTCCGTCTCTCGTAGCTCCTTGAGAACGATCGGCAGCTCATCGATCTGGTTGTAGACTGGAATAAAACACGCAACTCGCATAGAACGTCAGTAAACTATAGCTCGCGCCACCTGGCAACACTCGGCTGACACAGCCAAACCGCCGTTCGATACTTAAGTCCGGTCACCATAGGTAGTTTTAATGAAAAATCCCCGTTGCGCAATTTTTTCACACCCCTTGATATATTTGCGGAATCTTACCCTGAGGGAGCTATGACTGAAATCATCACACTATCGATCCTCTGTTTTGCCTTTGGCGCTATTGTCGGCAGCTTTCTTGGCGTCTGCAGCTACCGAATCCCGATGGGCAAGTACGAACCCGTTCGGCAGGGGATTCGCGAGCTAACGCACGCAGTGTCGATTATCTCCCCTGCCCGCTCGTTCTGCCCACAGTGCGAAGCCCAACTTGCCTGGCACCACAACATACCGATCGTTTCCTGGCTCATACTCCGGGGGCGATGCGCCTCGTGCAATGCTGCTATACCGGTGCGTTACCTCGTGATTGAACTTCTCGCTGGCTTCTTCGCCGTATGTTGCTACCTTAGATTCGGAGCGAACCCATCAGCGCTTGTAGCATTCGCTATCGTATCAGCGCTGATAGTGATCACCTTCATTGATTTTGATTACATGATTATTCCGAACGTTATTACCTATCCAGGTACTGCCGCTGGTCTGCTTCTTGGCATAGCCTCGTCACTGCTTCCAGCAAACCCCCTCCTACCCCTGCAACAACCGTTCACTCAGTCCCTGTGGGAGTCACTTCTCGGAATTCTATTCGGCGCGGGATTGCTCTACCTCGTCTGGTGGCTGTACTTAGTACTTCGCAAGCGCGAGGGGCTTGGTCTTGGTGATATCAAACTCTTAGCAATGCTCGGGGCATTCTTCGGATTTCAGTGCTCACTCGCTACTATCTTTGTTGGTTCCGTGCTCGGCTCCGTGGTTGGGCTCACCTTGATAGCACTACGACGCCACGAATACTCAATGCATATCTCATTTGGGCCCTACCTCGCGTTTGCGGCGGCTCTCTACATCTTTAATTTTGCAAACCTGATTCAGTACCTACGTGGTGGAATCGAGAGCACCGTGTGGAGGGCCTTCACTTGAGTCGCTCCACTATCACCCCAGAGAACACACTACCTCTAAGCGTCCTCATTATCGATGACGACTACGAAGTAAACCGCTCGCTTGAGCTGGTACTGCAAACACTTGGGTACTCGACAACTACGGCGACATCAGCCGAGGAGGGGATCGCATTCCTTGATTCGCGTGTATTCGACCTTGTGCTCTGCGACCTCAAACTTCCAGGAGCCTCTGGACTCGATGTACTCGCTCGGCACTCTCAAAAAGTGCCGATTATTTTGATGACAGCCTTCAGCAACCAGGAGATCGCCTCGCAAGCAGCTGCATGCGGCGCCTTTGATTACATTCGCAAGCCGATCTTTCCTGATGATCTGATGTTTACTCTCCGTCGGTTTGAAGAGCACGAGCGGCTCAAGCGCGAAAATAGAAACCTAAAAGCATCGCTCTCTGAGCGCTATTCATTCAATAACATCATCGCGAAGAGCGCGAGCTTCACCAGTGTGTTTGATGTAATCAAGCGACTCTCTCCCTTTAATACCACCGTGCTCATCACCGGAGAATCAGGAACGGGAAAGGAGCTTATTGCCCACGCAATCCACGAAAACTCTCCTCGTCGGGGCAAGCCGTTTATTGCAATCAACTGCGGTGCGATCCCTGAGACACTCATGGAATCAGAGCTCTTTGGGCACAAGAAGGGCGCGTTCACTGATGCGAGCCGCGATAAGAAGGGCCTTTTTGAGGAAGCAACCGGCGGCACCCTCTTCCTTGATGAAGTGGGAGATCTGCCTCTGCACCTGCAGGTGAAGCTACTCCGCGCTCTTCAGGAGCAGGCGATCCGAAGAGTTGGAGACGAAGTCGATATCGCTATCGACGTTCGAATTATCTCAGCGACACTACGAAATCTCGATGAGGAGGTTCGCTTGGGGCGCTTCCGAGAAGATCTACTCTATCGACTTAACGTAATCTCGATACACCTTCCTCCACTCCGCGAGCGCACTGAAGATATCACGGTGCTGATCGAGCACTTCCTACACAAGCACGCCAAGCGACTTGGTATTCCGGAAAAACGTATTCCACCGGAGGTCTTGAAGGTTCTCGTTGACTACTCGTGGCCAGGCAATGCACGTGAGTTAGAGAACTGCCTCGAACGCGCCCTGGTTCTCTCAGCAAGCGATGAGCTCGAGCTCCAATCCCTCCCGCGCCACATCATCGAACCACGTGGGCATACAGAGATAGCTATTCATGATTCAACAGATAGCTCACTCTCAATCAAGGAGCGCACCGCTACCCTGGAGATCGATCTGATTAAGCGCGCGCTCGCTGAAACGAAGGGCAACCGCACTCACGCAGCCAAGATCTTAGAGATTAGCCACCGAACACTGCTCTATAAGCTTAAGGAGTATGGGCTTGAGTAGGGGCTAGGGAACGGCATCACAATTCTCCGGCTAGGTAGCCGAAAAAGCTGGGTATTTCTCCTCGCTCAAAGTCCCCTCGCTCCTACTATCAATACCTTAGAAAGTGCTGGGGCCGTGGCCGATTACACGCAGTTTTGTAATTATCACAACTTCCACCTATTCAAAGTAGATGCCCTAGGAATCCGAGATCCCTAGTCGCTAAAGAGTGGGATAGCTAATTCCGGCCTATTAATCTGATTTAGAGCTATCCTGAGTTCCCTACTTGCAGTCCCGCGCGATCGTGTATCCTCTAGCGCAGAGATCCCTCTGTGCGCCCTGCGCGCTATATCTGTAATTGTAGGCCAAGCTGCGGCAATGCATTCATCAGTATTCGCCGCAAGACTTGTCGTTGCACCATGCACAGCCATGATAAGCGCTTTATAATCTGGCCCCCAGGGATTTTGCGAATGATAGGCCGCAGTTGTATGCCTGACAAACACCGCTGTAGCTTCACCAACAATCTGGGGATCATCGGAGTCTGTTAAAATCTTCCGTAACTCGCCAGAGATTGTCTGCTGGTTTTTTATTGCCACTGTACGCCTCAATCGGTCTCGCTCGGTAGGCCGCTCCCGCCTATCACGATCACTGCTTGGGTAATTCTCCGGACTAGCTACCAATGTACAAAAATATAAACGGGCAACATCCCTAATTATTGGGGTGATCAAAGTGTCAAATTCGCTCTGAAGCTGAGACACAGATTGGCCTTCTCTATGCTCGCTCAGCGTATCGATCTGGTGTATTATTCTAAGAATAACATCAAGTAACTGAGGGAGGGCTTCTACATGAGGCAGATCTCGAACAGTTTCCTCTAAAATTTGAACGACACGTAGGTCAATATCTGAATCGTTCAAATCAGATTTAGCAGACGAAGGTAAATCAAGCTCTTTCAGAGAGGCCGCGAGCTCCTCTTCAAGTGCTTGTATCGATGACTTTACACCTTTAATGAGAGCTGCACCGAGAGCGCCGCCTGCAAAATTTTTCAATAGGCCGTCCGCTGCAGATTCAGACGAATTCGGCGTGTTTGGTTCAATAAAGCTCGCCTCAAAGCTATGCAGGAAAACCTTTCTGATGCGGTCTAAAATAGCTCTGCTCTTATCGCGGCCCAGGAGCTCTTGCGGGTTTACTGCTTCTATCACCTCTTGGGTTTTCACATAACAGCTACTGATGCCATCGTAAGCTAATTTAAAACTTTCTCGCTGGTTGACTGGAATTCCTTCTGTAGTCGGCACTCTTTCAATAACGTGACGTCGCGTGACCACAACCGAGCTGCCAAAAACCAGCCCCTGCGCCTTGCCTTGAAAAATGTCTACCACAGAAATCAACAAACTTTCCAAATGGTCTGCGACATCTAGTGCCTGGCCTGGTGTTAGTGTGGCGACATCCTTTAAGGCGCGCTTCATGCCTAAAAGTGCCTTAAGCAGCGTCCCGCAATCTATGGATAGATCCGCCCTAACATCAGGAAGTTGCCCGGATACGAGGGCATAAGTTTCTTTAGTGACGCTTGGTATAGCTAACTGGCCTACTAGAGAGGGGGCAGGAGTAAGCCCCCCCCCCCACTCCCGATGTGC
>JBIKKR010000048.1:0-18468 GCA_044360225.1 Bdellovibrionota bacterium
GAGCTGCTGGTCCATTTTGTATCTGAGCTATCTGTAACCCTGATACTTTACCAAACCGACCATATTAAGTAAGGGGCGTTCAGGAATTTCCTTATCATAATCATAGCAATACCCCCAAAGGCAGCAGTAGCTGGTCTGAAAACAACGCATCCACCTTAAATCACTGCGACTTTTAGATTTGCAGTATTCACCCTGTCATTGGCAGCGTTCCAGCCGCTATAGCTGGCACACTCTAGCGCTCAGAGGGCTCCCATCCGGCATCATCAGATGTTCTCCCTGCACCCCCATCCGCTAGCACATACTAAAACTAAGCCTCATAACCCGGCTAGCCATCCACGTTCAACGATTATCCACACCTGAACGTGTCAGCATCGTTCCGGAATTGCCTAACATCGATCGCTTTTTTCCCCTGTAGAGGGGCTGCTTAGCTGCGTGGTTACCATTAATCTTCATCTCCTTTCTTCTTATCCTTAACTGATATTCTTGTCCTTGAAGCGAGTTTTTCTCGATATTTCTCAGGAAGTTGTTGAGATCAAGCGAACCTGGTCTTAACTTTGCTAGTGAAAGCGGTTGCAACGATTACATAAGCGCAAATACTATAGTCTGTCTAAGTGCGAACGATCCTGAGATGAGAGAGCTGGCTAAGACCCATTGCCCAGCGAAGAGCGTTACGGTCAACTCCTCTTGTGCGAAAGATCCCAAGCCCGTTGTGATTCCTAACCCAGCTCCACCGGCTCCTGCCGCAAATGGCCCTGTTGAGCTGCTGTAATCATCAACCTAACCCAGACGAACCGGAACCAAGAGAGGAAACACAACTACAGGGTATCGCAGTTGTCCCGCTATCTACTCGAAACTGCTGGAAGCTTCGATCAGGATACACATGCGCGGGCCTGCGCTACAAAACTCAATAAAAGCACCCATTCCCGCACATTTGTGGCCCTTTAAAGTGGGAGAAAACTGCGATGCCCTGACACAACTATCAGATGGACCATCATACGGCACTCAAAATCCGGCTCTTAGACGGTTTCCATGAGTCGGTGTGGTATTGCATATATCCAACACAATCCACCTCACCCCGCCTCGCTTAGTATCACCTCGTCTCGCGCACTTATCCCGTAGCTGCTCTGTATGGCACAGCTGGCTGTGGAAAACCTGTGGAAAACCCTCATAACTTGCACTTACTCTCGCTCTATTTTTTGCAATTATTTTCGCCATCACCTTAAGCGAATTTACCATTTAAGTGCTTTAATATATTAGATGTTTTGACGCGCTTCCGGATTTGAGCTTTGGTCTCTCATGCCCTAATCTAGAGGTATGCTCACGCGATCGACAGTTGAAAGTTTGATCCCGATCCTCAAGCGCGATGCTAGACGCGCGCTTAAAATGAGCGTGCCCGGATTTCCAAAACCGTACTACTGCTCTTTTTTACTGAAGGATATCCATTGGTTTAACACCTGGGCGAGCAGCGGCTCTGAATGCCGCTCACAGCGTGACAGAACGCGCCACGTCTACTGCGATCTCCGAGTTGGATCATACGATTACGATCAAGTTGTTGATGGCGGACTAAGAGAGCTCGATGACGATCTTGAGTCATCCTCGTATTGCTCTGTGCCGATCGATGACAAGGACTACGATGGGTTAAGAATCACTGTCTGGAAGCTTCTTGAGAGCAAATTTAGGGAAGCGCTCACTGATTTTAATCAAAAAGAGGCGGGACGTATCGCAACTCGCAATCCGAACCAGGGACTACGTTCGTTTACCAGAACCAAACGGGCGTTGTTTAAGCACTACGGTCGGACAGAAACAGTTGACCACGATGCATGGAGTAAATTCTGCAAGCGCGCCTCTATGTGGATCTCGCAGTTACCACGCCTCTCGGGGAGTTGGGTCGAATTTGACTCCTCGCAGGAGACCCGAATCTTCGTAAGTACGGAGGGTACCCTGACCGTACAGAACGCTCAGGTGTTCTGTTTGAGCGCGAACATGCACCGACTCACCCCTGAGGGCTCCCGACTTGAGCAGGAGGTAGTGCTCAACTGCGGGTCTCTCGCAGAGCTTCCTGATATGCGAACATTTAAGAAGCTCGTCCTAGAAAAATACGAGCAGCTGCAACGAGTCGCTCAGGCTAAAAAGATACATGCGTTCTCTGGGCCAGTGCTGCTCTATCCAGGGCCAGCGGGACTCCTTTTTCACGAAGCTGTTGGTCATCGACTTGAAGGGAGCCGACTCCTCTCAAGTGGTGAAGGGCAAACCTTCAAAGAGCAGGAAGGAAAGCAGATATTCTCGCTACCGATTACCGTGCGTGACAATCCGCTACTCAAAGAGTTCAATGGGAATAAGTGCATCGGCTCCTACGTATACGACGACGAAGGAGTTAGAGCCCAAGACACTGTCTTGATCGAGGACGGCGTCCTCAAAGGGTTTCTCTCCACCCGCGCAGCTCTTAAGCGCGGCCGTCACGCTTCAAACGGCCACGCACGTACCAAACAACACCAGCGGCCAATTAGCCGCATGGCGGTCACAATCGTCGAAGGCAAGAACGGTGAGCCCCTAGGCGCGCTCAAGGCGAAGCTCATCCAAGAGATTAAACGCCAGAAGAAACCATTCGGCATGATCGTGTATGAAACCAACGGTGGAGAGACCGACACCACCAACTACGACTTTCAAGCATTCTCTGGAGACATCGCCTACGCAACGCTGGTGTATCCCAATGGGCGCGAGGTGTGCGTGCGCGGCGTCAATTTCGTCGGAACACCGCTGCAGTCACTGAGCAACATCGTTGCCGTGGGGGATTCTCCGCAGCTTGATAACGGTTTCTGCGGTGCCGAGTCCGGGCTCCTGCCGATCTCAACTATCGCGCCAGCGGTGCTCGTGCGAAACCTAGAGCTTCAAGGAAAAGACGAAGAACTCGTCACACCGACGATCCTAAAACGCCCTCAGAGCTTAAAGAGACGACGTAAGTCAAAGCAGCAGCGCAAGAAACGCCGCGGAGAACGACGCTAGCACCCCGCGACGGGTATTTGAACGTCGCCAGAGAGACTGCTCGAGCGGCGTTCCATCGGCTGCAAGTGGCACCGAAAGAAATGTCCCCCCGGCCTCATGTGTTATCACGACCGATTGAGCGCCGGTCGGTAGGCTGCCTGATGATATCTCACCCTCTCTAACAACCTCTCTATACAGCTCCCCCGAGGGTGTGGGCCCGCGGTGCAGTGGATCGCACGCAAGGAGCGCCACAGCAGCAGCAGCTCCTGCTTTGGTAAAGTATCGCTCTACGTATCCGATATCGATTCCATCCCCCTGAAAGTCAGGATTCGCCAGAATCCATGCGTGAAACGGAATAGTCGTTGGCACGCCATTGATGTGGTACCCTTTGAGAAACTGAAAGGTCTTGTAGATAGCCTCTTGGCGCGTTGGCGCATACACGATCACCTTGCTAATAAGCGAATCGTAAAACGGAGGGATCGTATCCCCAACTCGGTACCCACTATCCTCTCGCACATCGCTGCCATGAGGACGCTGCCACTCCGTTATAGTTCCGATAGCTGGGCGAAACCCCTCGGCAACGTCCTCTGCGTTAATCCGTAGCTCGATAGCGTGACCAGAAAACTGAATCTGTTCCTGCGATAACGGCAGCTTATCGCCCATAGCAACTTTTAGCTGCAGCTGCACTAGATCGACACCGGTCACAGCTTCGGTCACCGGGTGCTCTACCTGGATGCGGGTATTAATCTCTAAAAAGTAGAACTCGCGCCCCTTAACGAGGAACTCTGCTGTCCCGGCATTGTAATACCCAACGCTCTTGGCCGCTGCTACTGCCGCTTGATGGATTCGCTCGCGGGTCTCGGGGTCAAGAAACGGGGCTGGGGCCTCTTCAAGCAGCTTCTGGTGACGACGCTGACTTGAGCAGTCCCGGGTACCGAAATGCACGATGTTACCGTGCATATCACCGAAGAGCTGCACTTCAACGTGACGCGGCTCCTCGATGTACTTCTCAAGATACACGGCATCACTGCCGAAGTTCTTTAATGCCTCAGCGCGAGCTCGCTCAAGGCTCGGCGCTAACTCGCCTGGATCGTGGACAATACGCATCCCGCGACCGCCCCCTCCCGCCGCAGCTTTAATAATCACGGGGAGTCCGATCGTCTGAGCGGCTTGGGCCAGCTCACTATCACTCAAACCACCGGCGCTCCCCGGGGTGACCGGGACCCCGGCAGCGATGACAGTGGCGCGCGCCGTTGTCTTAACCCCGAGGGCTCTGATACTCGCTGGCGAGGGCCCAACAAAGGTAAGGCCAGCATCGAGAACCGCCTGGGCGAAGTCGGGGTCCTCCGAGAGAAAGCCGTACCCCGGATGAACCGCATCACACCCTGTAGCCAAAGCCGCCTCGATGATTTTGGCCGCGTTGAGATATGACTCTCTGGCGGTGGATCCACCAAGTGGCACAACCTGGCCAACCTCACTGGCAGCGAGTGCTGTGGCATCCGGACCTGAGACCACTAAAACCGTCTCAATCCCCAGCGCTGCACAGGCTCGATCAACTCGCCGGGCGATCTCTCCTCTATTTGCAATCAGTAACTTTTTAATCTTAGAATGGCGGGTCATAGGCTATGAATAGCTCCAGAGTATAGGGTAACTATGACCGAGACAACAGCAGCAACTCCACTCCACCATAAAGTCATCATCTTGGGCTCTGGCCCTGCCGGACTCACCGCTGCTGTCTATACCGCTCGAGCCAACCTATCGCCACTCTTACTTCACGGTCCACTCGCTGGCGGACAGCTGACTACGACAACTGACGTTGAGAACTTCCCTGGGTTTCCTGAGGGAATTATGGGCCCAGAGCTGATGCAGAAAATGGAGCAACAGGCAGTGCGTTTCGGTACTAAGGTCCTCGTCGACACCGTTATGAAAGCGGATCTCTCTAAGCGCCCGTTTACCCTTGTTGGACAATCTGGCACCTACACGTGTGACGCGCTCATTATCGCAACTGGTGCTGCACCGAAGTACACCGGAGCCACGAACGAACGCGAACTCTTAGGCTATGGCCTCTCAACATGCGCAACGTGCGATGGGGCATTCTTTAGGAACAAGGTGATGGTGGTCATCGGTGGAGGCGACTCGGCATGCGAAGAGGCCTCATTCCTCACACGCTTTGCAAGCAAGCTGTATCTCATTCACCGCCGCGACCAACTTCGTGCGTCAAAGATCATGCAGGAGCGCGTCCTCTCGAACCCTAAGATCGAGATGGTCTGGAACAAGAAACCAGTTGAGGTTCTCGGTAACAAGAAGGATGGCGTTACAGGTATTGTTCTTGAGGATACAAAAACCGGCAAAGTCTCAACCCTACCCACCGATGCAATATTCGTTGCTATTGGCCACACACCCAACTCACAACTCTTCGTTGAGCAGCTTGAGATGGATGAGAACGGCTACCTCAAACATGCAGCAGACTCAGCATCAACAACGACCCCTGGGGTCTTTGTCTGCGGCGATGTTCAGGACCACGTCTTTAGACAAGCGATTACTGCAGCAGGCTCTGGTTGCATGGCAGCGATAGAAGCTGAGCGCTGGCTTGAGGGGCAACATCAGTAAGCACTCGCTATAACATCGCTACGCACAATGTCCGGATTGCTCTTCACCACGGGCTGCAAGGGGCACGTTCCCGCGCGAAAATGTATTCGTGCTTCACCTTAGCCCATTCGATACACAGCATGACGCCTGTCATGCACGAAATGGGGGGCGGCGGAGGATAGTTCCTATTCGGAGTGCATGGCTGTTATCCTCGATTCGGCAGTTGAGGAGGATGCAAATAGTGCAGGTGCTCAAAAGCACAAAGGGTTTTGAACTTTTTGGAGGCTTGAACCCTGGCACCGTCAAGGTGAGCACCGACAATTCAAAATCCGAAGTGATGTTGCGCAGATGCGCCGTTTTCAGCCCCGCAACTGCTGAATCCAGGGTTAATAGATGGAGCAACAGATGGCAGTAAAAATAAGGCTCCCAGACGGCTGCAATCGGCCGATGCGGCATCGCTCTTTCTTGACATCGGCTGATCGGCGATGCTGCGCTTGGATTGTCCGGGTATTGTTGCTCGGTGGTACCTCCGCGCCACCATTAGTTCCTTTCATCCCTTCATGTTCTGCCAGATTCGCACAGGATTTCAGACGATAGGAACTAACATGCTCATGCTAATCGTACGTGCAATTCCGAGTCGTTTGCTCTCTGGTATTATAGGGATTTTTTCTCTCGGTAGGTTTACGTTCTGGCCTCGGGCCAGAAAACAAACACCGCCCCTGCGGCAGTTTACTCAAGAGGCACTGGGAGTTCTGCAAACATTTTATGAGCATGCACCTACGTTGCTCGGAGTAGTGGAGCTCGACGGTAACGATATACGACACATATACGACAATCCGGCCGCATGCCGCTTTATGGGGGTATCGCCCGACCGAGTTCAAGGTTGGCTCGAATCGGAGGTTGGGATTAACTCAAAACAGACCGAGAAATGGCGTAGGCACTTCGAGGAGAGTCAGCACCAAGGTGTGCCGATTCGATTTCAATTTCAAACTGCTTTCGACAATTGGTTCGCTGTGACGGTGTGCGCCGTCGTGGATCCAGCAGCTCAGCGGCAGCAATTCTGTTACCTAGCGGAAGATATATCTGAATGGAAGAACAACGCCGAGAGGTCACTCGTTGACCGCGAACGGTTAGCGATCTCGCTCTCTGCTGCTCGACTAGGCATTTGGGACTGGAGTGTTATCACTAACACGTGCCACTACGGTGGAAGCTGGAGTGATATCTTGGGATATCCACCGGAGTACTTCAAACCACACCTTTCAACGTGGCGCGACCTAGTGCATCCAGATGATTTGGGGTACGTGGTTGCAGTACTGGAAAAGAATCTAGCGGGTGAGAGCGCTCAGTACGAGGTCGAGTACAGACTCAAAACGAGTGCTGGCACTTGGCTCTGGATCCTCGCACGAGGGCGTGTCGTGGAGCGTGACCGTGATCAACGAGCCGTTCGCCATGTCGGGGTCATCGAAGACGTTCACGAGCGCAAAACCGTACGCGATCAATTAAAGCTCGAGCATCGGCGAAAAGATGAATTTCTTGCAACGCTGGCACACGAATTGAGAAATCCACTAGCACCGATCCGAACCGGCCTTGAGATTATCAAAAGAGATCCCAGCGGCGATGCTGCTCGACAAGCACGCGATATGATGGAGCGGCAACTTACTCATCTGGTGCGTCTTATCGACGATCTACTCGATATCTCCCGCATAAGCCTCGGTCGCCTGGAGCTCAAGAAAAGCCGGATTACTCTACAGTCAATCATCGACACGGCCATTGAAGGGAGTACACCATTTTTCGAGGCTAACAAGCAGGTGCTCCATGCTCACATTCCTCCCGATACGGTCACACTGATGGGCGATCTGACACGACTCTCTCAGATTATCAGCAACCTTCTCAACAACGCCGCTAAATATACCCCCGCCGGTGGCGTCATATCGCTCAATGCTACAACAGTGAATCGCAAAGTAACGATTGAGGTTAGTGATAACGGAGCTGGAATTCCCTCAGATATGCTGGAGGGGATCTTTGATATGTTCGGTCAGGTAGATCAGACCCTTGATCGTGCGCAAGGTGGCCTTGGGATCGGATTAGCACTCGTACGAAAACTTGTAGAATTACACGATGGCACAGTGAAGGCTGAGAGTCCGGGTCCGGGCAAAGGAAGTACGTTTAGCGTCACGCTCCCAATTGAGGCCATTTACCCCGAGGCTCCCTCTGCGGTATCGCTCCCGCTACTCAATGCCGAACAGGGATCGCCTCGAAAGATCCTTGTTGTCGATGATAATGTGGATGTAGCGCGGAGTCTGCGCATGCTTCTGGAGCTTGAGGGTCAGCAAGCGGAAATGGCGCACTCAGGACAGGAGGCGCTCCAGGTATTCGACACATTCCATCCGGACCTAGTGTTCCTTGATATTGGACTGCCAGACATGAGTGGCTTTGAAGTGGCAAAGCAGATCCGCCTACGCCCAGGAGGCGCGACTCCGTGTCTCGTGGCGCTAACCGGATGGGGGAGCGAGAAGGATAAAGTAAAAGCGAAGGAGGCGGGGTTCAATGGCCACATAACAAAACCTGCCGCGCCCCGGCTGATCCAGGAGTTTATTCTAAGACGAGTAGTTGCGGTTGATGAAAATGACGCAGGTGCTCAAAAGCCGAAGTAAGTGTGGTCAGATGCACCATCGTCAGACCCACAGCTGCTCTTGTCTCGCTTCACGAAGGTAGCGCTACAGCTATCGATATAAAAACGGATACACCGCCATCGTTCGTAGGTACGATACGACCTTACACGGAATCGTCCACCAGTGCGCGATGTTCTGCTTCGCTGCTGCTACAGCTACGCGCATATCATCTCGAAACTGTCTGCCGTATGATGTATTGCTCTTAGTACCCTCAATGCGCCTAAATCCTGCCAAGTCGCGCCGCAGTACGATGGGTGCCCCTATCCTGCCGATTCGCAGCCAGTACTCGTAATCCATGACGAGATTCTCGCGCTCTGAAAAGTAGCCGATCGTTGTCAGCGCCTCACGTCGGAGAAACACCGCAGGTTGGCAGATAAAATTTTCTATGAGCAGGAGCCAGTATGAGTAGTTCCGCAGAAGGAAATTCTTGTACTTTGTAATTGCGCCGTGGAACTCATCTCCGTTGTGATCGATGATCGCACACTGCCCTGCGAGCCAAAGCTTATCAGGCTGCGCCGCGAAGGCGTCGACAACCGACTGCAACGTCCCAGGCCGGTAGACATCATCTGCGTTCAAGAATGCAACGATATCACCCGAGGCCTCTCGGAGTCCGCGATTGATCCCCTGCGACTGATTCGTGCCAGTGGCATCGATGAGACGAATCTTAGCTCCGTACTCTATAATGATTGCACGTGTGGAGTCCTTCGAGCCTGCATCGGTGATGATGTACTCAAGCTCAAAGTTGCCTTGTTGCGAGAGGATACTCTCAATAGTATCACGAATGGTTGCTTGCGAATTAAAGCACGTTGTTACTATCGATACCTTCATATATCTCGCCGCAAATCTTCATGTACCCTTTTTACTAACGAGGACTACTTTGTAGCCTGTGCCGCAAGCTGCTGTAAGGCCTCAAAGCGCGCTACCTTCTGAGAAAGCGCCTCCCACTCCGGATCAAAGAGACTCAAGGTCTCAAGCTGCGTCCTCAAGAGTGAGATATCTTGATTGAGTGGGGTCGTATCGAGCGCATCAGGGTTATCCACGGTATCCGCGAGAAGCGTGAGCACGTTGCTTTTAAACGTACAGAGTCCACCGGAAACGAGGCAGCGCTTTGCTGGGCCATCAGCACTGACGGTGTACGACACAAGACCCGTACTGAGCAACCCGACATATTCACAGTGATCGGCGAGAACACCGATTTCGCCGTTTTCAGTCGGGATCGTTACCGATATTACCGCAGCCTCAATCTCAAGGCCGCGACCTGAGAAGACCTTTAACTGGAATGTTTGATCTGCCATAGCTCGGCCCTCTTCCGCAAAATGCTAGTCAACTTCCGCGAACTGACTGCTGGTTACGTGCCTACAACAACTACTACGCTGCCTGCGCAAACTCTGCCGCCAACTTCTCAGCCTTCGCACGGACGGAGTCGAGTGTTCCGACCATGTAGAACGCCTGCTCTGGGAGGTCGTCAAGCTTACCATCGACGAGCTCACCGAATCCCTTAATCGTATCCTCAAGCTTGCAGTACACGCCCGGAGTTCCTGTAAAGGTCTCAGCAACGTGGAACGGCTGCGAGAAGAAACGCTCGATCTTACGAGCACGCGCTACGGTGAGCTTATCATCCTCTGAGAGCTCATCCATTCCAAGAATTGCGATGATATCCTGGAGATCCTTGTAGCGCTGGAGGGTCTGTTGAACCTTTCGCGCAACACGGTAGTGCTCCTCACCTACGACGCCTGGCTCCAACACAGTCGAGCTCGAGGTGAGCGGATCAACGGCTGGGTAGATCCCCTTCTCGGCGATCGAGCGCTCAAGCGCAATCGTTGCATCAAGGTGCGCAAAGGTCGTCGCTGGAGCCGGATCGGTGTAGTCATCGGCTGGTACGTACACAGCCTGAATCGAGGTGATCGATCCCTTCTTGGTTGAGGTAATGCGCTCTTGGAGTTGTCCCATGTCGGTAGCCAACGTCGGTTGGTATCCTACCGCGCTCGGCATACGTCCGAGGAGCGATGACACCTCTGAACCTGCCTGCAAGAAGCGGAAGATGTTATCGACGAAGAGAAGAACGTCTCGGTTCTCCTCATCACGGAAGTACTCAGCGGTTGTGAGCGCCGACAGCGCTACGCGGAACCGCGCTCCTGGTGGCTCTGACATCTGTCCGTACACAAGGCACGCCTTGTCGATAACTCCTGAATCCTTCATCTCATGCCAAAGATCGTTACCTTCACGCGTACGCTCACCTACTCCGGCAAACACCGAGAAACCGCCGTGTGCCTTCGCGATGTTGTTGATGAGCTCCATGATGATGACGGTCTTGCCCACGCCGGCACCGCCGAAGAGACCGATCTTTCCTCCCTTGAGAAACGGAGCGATCAGATCGACTACCTTTATACCCGTCTCAAGGATCTGCTTAGAGGTCGACTGCTCTTCAAATGAAGGTGTTGGACGGTGAATCGGCCAGCGTGTATCGGTGTCAACCGGTCCAAGCTCGTCTATCGGACGGCCGGTGACATCGAGGATTCTTCCGAGGGTCTTCTGACCAACTGGAACCGAGATCGGCGCGCCGCTGTCGACAACCTCTTGGCCACGCACGAGTCCCTCGCTTGAGTCCATGGCGATACAGCGAACGACGTTATCACCGAGGTGTTGTGCTACTTCGAGCACGAGATTATTTGGCTGGTTATCAATCGTCGGATTGGTAGTAAGGAGCGCATCGTAGATCTTCGGAATCCCTCCGCCTTGTGGAAACTCAACGTCGATTACGGCGCCAAGCACCTGAACGATCTTTCCTTTTCTTCCCATTGTCTGTGTCATGTTTTGTCCCTTTCTTTATTCCTGCTTGTGAATTCGCTGTTCACTCCGTCGCTACTTCAGCGCCTCCGCTCCACCTACGATATCGAGCAGCTGGCTCGTAATACCGCTCTGTCGCAACTTATTGCGGGTGAGCGTAAGCGAGTGAATCAGTTCCTTGGCGTTCTTTGTTGCATTATCCATGGCGGTCATGCGACTTGCATGCTCACTCGCCTTTGTGTCAAACGCAGCTTGTCGCACCGTTGCACGAACGATACGCGGCACTACTGCATCGAAGACACGTTGTGGATTCGGCTCAAAGAGGGTAATGCCACTAGCCGCTCCACCTGCGTTCGAGCTAGTGGTTGCAACTGCATCACGGTCAAGCGGCAAGAGTCGCTCTGCAACGGCTGTCTGCGAGATAGCCGACTTAAATCGTGTGTACACGATGTGCAGCTCATCGAAGTCTCCCTTGATAAAATCGATCTCCAACTTCTGGCACAGCTCCTGGATCGGCCAGCTATTCGGATCGTCAGCGATGTTCTCAACCGCCTCAAGATACTGACGGCCGATGCGGCGGAAGTATTCAGCCGGCTTCTTGCCCAGCAAAACACTTGAAACCTCACACCCCGGGTGCTTTGTTGCTAGCTCTCGGTAGAGCGACTCAACGCGTCTGTTGATGTTGGTGTTGAACGCGCCGCACAATCCACGACTCGCGCCGAGCACGAGAATACGGACACGCGTAACGTTCTGCCGTGCCTCAAGGAGTGGGTGCGTGAACTCGTTCCCACCTTGGAGCTGGGCAAGCACCCCCTTGAGGGAGTCGGTGTAACCACGTGAGCGCACCACCGCTTCCTGTGTCTTGCGCAGCTTAGCTGCTGACACGAGCTTCATCGCTGAGGTGATCTTCTTTGTGTTGTTCACCGACTTCAATCGACGGCGAATCTCCTTTAACCCTGCCATGCGCTATCGCTCCCTATGCAGCCGTTGCGTGAGCCTGAGCTCCCTTGGTAGCACTGCCGTGAGCACCGTTGCCGTTTGACGACACTGCCTTCGGAGCACTCGTTGTTCCAGCGATAAACTGCTCAAGGTAACCACCGATCGCCTTGTTGAGGCGCTCAGTAATATCCTTGGTCAGCTCTGCCTTAGAACGGAGGTCATTCATCAAATCTGCCTGGCTCGTGAGCATGTAGCGGTGGAGCGCCTCTTCGAACGGGCGAACCTGCGCAACATCGAGCTTATCGGTAAAGCCATTGGCAACCGCGTAGATCGAGAGAACCTGGAGCTCTACCGGCATCGGTACGTTTTGTCCCTGCTTGAGAATCTCAACCAACCGCGCACCCTTTGCAAGCTGCGCACGGGTTGCTGGGTCGAGGTCTGAACCGAACTGGGCAAACGCCTGCTTCTCACGGTACTGCGCGAGGTCAAGACGGAGGGTTCCGGCGATCTTCTTCATCGCTTTAACCTGAGCTGCTCCTCCTACACGGGATACCGAGAGACCTACGTTTACCGCTGGACGGATACCGGAGTTAAAGAGATCAGCCTCCAAGAATATCTGGCCATCAGTGATCGAGATTACATTCGTTGGAACGTACGCAGACACATCACCTTCGAGGGTCTCGATGATCGGCAACGCCGTAAGCGATCCACCGCCGAGGGCATCGCTGAGCTTTGCAGCGCGCTCAAGGAGACGGCTGTGGAGGTAGAATACATCTCCTGGGTACGCCTCGCGTCCTGGTGGACGGCGAGTGAGGAGCGAAACTGAGCGGTACGCAACGGCGTGCTTTGAAAGGTCATCGTAGATAACCAATGCGTGCTTGCCCTTGTTCATGAAGTACTCACCCATGGCACACCCTGTGTACGGCGCGAGGAAGGACATCGGAGAGGGCTCGGATGCTGTCGCAGCTACTACGATCGTGTGATCCATAGCGCCGTGCTCTTTGAGACGCTCAACGACTTGAACTACCGATGAGCGCTTCTGGCCGATCGCAACGTAGATACAGATTACGCCATTCCCCTTTTGGTTAATGATCGTATCGATCGCAACGGTTGTCTTACCGGTCTTTTTGTCGCCGATGATAAGCTCGCGCTGACCACGCCCTACTGGCGTCATTGAGTCGATCGCCTTGAGTCCGGTCTGCATCGGCTCGTGTACTGACTTACGGCCAACGATGCCTGGGGCCTTGATCTCAATACGGCGGCTCTCTGCTGTCTTAATCTCACCGAGACCATCGATCGGATTACCGAGACCATCGACGACACGCCCTACGAGCTCATCACCAACTGGCACAGAGGCGATCTGCCCGGTCCGCTTTACGGTATCACCCTCAGCGATATCGGTGCTCTCTCCCATAACGACAACCGCAACATTGTCCTCTTCGAGGTTGAACGCGAGACCCTTGGTGCCGTTTGAGAACTCAACGAGTTCTCCGAGAGCTACCTTGCCGAGACCGTAGGCGCGAGCGATTCCGTCACCAACGCTCAACACGGTACCGACTTCGCTTAAGTCCTGATTGGAGGTCGTCCCACCGATCTTCTCTTTGATGATCCTGCTAATCTCATCTGCTCGTATGTCCATAGTACCTCTTGGTTTCTTTTATTACGTTCTCTTCTGTTACTTGTTGATACTCTCGCTGCTTACAAACTTCTATCGACCTTCTCTGCTACTCAAGCTGCGCTGCGATACGCTGGAGCGTTCCCGCAACCGACCTATCGAGCAACCGGTCGCCGAGACGAACGGTCATGCCGCCAAGAAGCGCGGGATCGTGCTTTACGGTAATAGTCACCTCTCCACCGAGCGATTGCGAGAGCTTGCTCTTCACATCGTTTACGATCTCAGGGGTAACCGGCTTGGCCACCGTTACTGCGAGCGTCAAGCTCTTACGATATTCTGCCACGAGCTGCGAGAATGTCGCGGACACCGCCGGGAGCACTGCAGCCTTGCGCAGTCTCACAAGGGTGTGCACGGTACGTTTGGTTGCCTCATTCGCCCACGTCTGTCCGGCTGACGCAGCGAGCGCAGTCACAAGGCTCTCAACGATATCAAGTCTTGCAGCATCATGTATGCTCGGATTAAGCATGCTCTGGCGGAATTCGAGAGAGGCAGCCCACGCGGCCGCTATTGTTTTAAGCTGCGTCTCGGTAGCATCAAACTGTGTCGGTGCACATACCTCAAAGAGGGCCCTGGCGTACCGTTTTGCTACCCTTTCCTGCTTTCCTGCTACCATGTGTTCCTTATATCCCCGTTTCGCTACCTCAGTTACGCCTTGTGGTTAGTGAGTCACGTTCATGCATTATTTAGTGCTGCGCAAGCTGCTTGGCACGTGCAACTGCGGCCATCTGGTAAGCATCCTCCCGACCAGCAAACTCACCTGCCCCGAACTTTTCCTTTGCCAACTGCACTGCCCTGGCTACGAGAGATTGACGGAAGGTTGACTGCGCTGAGCGGGTCTCTCCTTTGAGAAGCTCCTTAGCCTGCTCACGAATCCTCGCGGCTCGCTGCTCTGCTTGGCGGACGATATCAGCGGCCTCTGCATTCGCTTGCTCGACGATCTGTTGTCTAATCTTCTCCTCCTCTGCGGGGAGGCTCTTGATGAGCGCCTCGATTGCGTTCAACTCACGCTCTGCCGCCTCTACATCATCAGATGATTTCACCACACTCTGCTTGATTCGCTCTGCGCGTGCAGCCCACCCCTTAGCGAGTGGTTTGCGCAGAATGTAGGTCATGATGCCGATGTACAGGGCAAAGTTAATCCAGTAAAACGTGAGGTCGCCAATCGAAGGTTCTCCATGGCCAGAAGATGCGTGAGCTACCGAAGCGAGTAAGAAAACACTCACTAAGGTGCCGCAAATGATGGGAAGACGTGTAACGGGAAGACCAAGAACACAGCGGGCGATCCGAGTCGCGGACGCGGTAGTGGTTAGGTTCATCCTAGTAGAATTCATCGTAGTAGAGTTCCTCGTAGTGGAGTCCATTTGGGTCTCGCTCGTTATCTCAACTAGACCTAGTAACGTGTACCCACGAGACTGGTTGGCAACACCGAAGCCAATCGCCGTGAGAGCGCCGGTAGGATAGCCAGAAACTTTAGAGAAGTCGATATTTTGGGTAGCGATTTACCTACGCTATCCGCGCTAACTGCGCATCGACCTGCCCTGCCAAGCGGTTGGCGAGCTCTCGCGCCTCCCCCTCAACTCCGGCTTGAGCACTGGTTATCTGCCTCGATATCTCTTGGCGACCGGCCTTGAGCTCTGCTGCAGCGTCGTTCTCGGCGCTACGGATAATGCTTGATGCCTTTTCCTTTGCCGCGGCCACTATCTCTGAGCGCTTGGTATTCCCGGCAACTCGGGCCCTAAAAATCGATTCATCGAATCGCGCCTTGAGCGCTGAGCTCTTCTGGCGCATTTGACTTGCGGTGAAAACTGCTCCAGAAGTGAGCGACTCGCGCTGCTCAACATGCTCAAGAAGCGGCGCAAACACCTTTGCTTCCAAGGTGTTATACAAGACGAACATGAGCACGGTGCAGACGACTATCATGATGCCATCTGTCGGCGAGAGTGAAACGACTGCGAGGATATTTACGATAGAGTCAATCATAGGAGCCAAGAATCCACGATCTCTCGTTTTAGATCAACTCCCTACCCCTCCTCCGTTAGGTTTACTTAGTCGCGCCGGCCACGACCTGCTCAGTCATGCTGCAACGACCAACGAAGGTGGCTCCAGGTTCAATCATAATCACAGGAGTTGTGACATCACCGCGCACCTCAGCAGAACTCAAAATAGAGAGGGACTTGAGCGCCGCCGAATCGCCGGAGAGCCGCCCCTCGATAACGATCTCAGTGGCCGTTACCCGTCCCGTTATGCTCCCCCCCTGGGCGATAACAACCTTAGCCTCCGAGCTAACCTCTCCTTCCAGAGCACCGGCTATGACGATATCACCCTTGGATTTCAGATCCCCGCGCAGTGAGGCATCGGCACCAACGACGGTCGCGCCTGCTTTAGCCGCCTGAGCTGTCGTGCCAGTAGAGGACGCCACGCCCCCAGCTCCAAGGATAAACTTGGTTTTCGTTGAGAGCGAGTCTGCTGTGTTATCACCTATTGCCATAATCTACTCCTCTGCGTACCGAAATATCCGTTATATTGGGCTTTTGTTAGGTTTTTTAAACCTAGAGTCGCCATGTTCAGACCAGCAACTGCTGAGTCTAGGTTGGAACTTCCACCCGCACCATCTTACACGACTACTCTCGAGTTGCAGCAAGAAATTGCACGAGGCGATCGAGCTCGTCATCTGAAAAGAAGTGTAGCTCAATCGATCCACCCTTCCGTTTTCTATGAATCGACACCTTAGTTCCGAGGGCGTTACGGAGACGTTCCTCAAGCTCAGGATATGCAGCTGCGCGATCTCTTCTCACCACGCCCGCGACCTCCTTCTTCGGCGCCTCAAGAACAACATCACGAGCAACGATCGATTCTATAGCGCGGACAGATAAGCTCTCGGAGACGATCTTGTTGGCCAAATTAATCTGCGCATTGGGCTCGCGCACTGTCAAAATCGCCTTGGCGTGACCAACAGAGATCCGACCATCACGCACCATCTCCTGAATCTGCAGTGGCAGCTTCAGGAGGCGTGTTGTGTTAGCAACCGTGGCTCTATCCTTCCCGACCCGCTCGGCCACCTCCTGTGCCGTCAGCGAAAATTCATCAATTAACTTCTGGTACCCCAACGCTTCTTCAATTGGGTTTAAGCCCTGGCGCTGGACGTTCTCGACAAGGCCGATCTCAAGCGTCTCCTTATCGCTCAAATCTTTAACGATTACAGGAACTTGCGATAGCCCTGCACGTATGGCCGCGCGAAAACGCCGCTCGCCTGCTACGATTTGGTAGGTAGCGCTCGGCGAACCAGCAAGCGGCCGAACGAGAATGGGCTGCAAAACTCCAAGAACCTTAATCGAATCTGCCAACTCAGCTATCTCCTGATCCGAGAAGTCCTGTCGGGGCTGTTCGGGGTTTGCCCTTAACTGAGAAATAGACAGGAAATTCATTGTCTTAGCAGATGATTCAACATGTGTAGATACTTGTGGATAACTTATCACCGCATCAGCATTGCTTGGCGCTGCGGTAGCGGCCGCTTCGCTCACCACCGGCACGGTAACCGCGACCGGCGCTGCCGTCGCCGATACTAGAGCGCTGAGCCCCCTACCTAAAGCTGATCGGCCCGGCTTCTTTGATCCTAATGCACCCTGCGTCATGCTCTCCCCTCATCCCTATTACGTGTTCCACGTGGAACAGATCCTCTAAGCAGCCCGATCCGTGCCCTGCTCGCTATTGTTTAAGCCAAGTCGCTCGATAAGCTCTCCCGTAAGAGCTAAGTACGCCTTAGCTCCTGCACTCTGGGGATCGTATCGACAGATCGGAAGCCCGTGACTTGGCGACTCTGACAACCTGATGTTTCTCGGTATCTTCGCCCTAAAAACCTTTTCACCAAAGTGCTTCTCCGTTTCCTGTAGCACCTGCACGGAGAGGTTTGTGCGTGAATCGTACATAGTAAGAAATATTCCAAGAAGCTGGAGGCTTGGATTAAATGTCTGCTGCACAAAGGAGATCGTGTTGAGGAGGCCAGAAAGTCCCTCAAGCGAGTAGTACTCAGCTTGCAACGGGACAAGTACGTGTTGAGCGCTCCCCAAAGCGTTAAGGGTGAGCAGCCCAGAGGATGGCGGGCAGTCTATAAATATAACGTCAAACCCCTCCTGAACATCCTTAAGCGCGTTACGCAGGATGATCTCACGTCCTGGGGCTTTGCCGATCTCAAGCTCGAGGCTCACCAGATCGTGCGAGCCGGGAATAACCCAGAGGTTTGTGATAGGCGAGGGGATTACAAGATCGCGAAAGGGCACCCGTCCGAAGAACGCATCGTATAGGTCTGCGCCTTCCGGAAGCTGGTCCACACCGATACCACTTGTAGCAGAGGCCTGTGGATCGAAGTCGAGCAGGAGAACCTTGAAACCAAGTAGGGCTAGCTGACTTGCGAGGCTGACAGCGCTGGTTGTCTTACCAACACCACCTTTTTGATTTGCAATTGCGACTATTTGCGACATGGAACGATGAAATACGTACAGAAGGAGAGAGTTAGCACGAGTTGGAGTGAGAAACAAGCAAATTAGGTGTGTTCCACGTGGAACACTTCATTTCTAGCAACGTGGACACCGACTTCCTGGGCGCCGCGGCTTATGGCGGGTTCGGCATGTCTAGCCCGGTTCTTGGCTAATACAAACTTGGTCGCGATGCAAAAAGGGCCGTGCGAGAGCCTCGCGCTCCTGGTGTTCCACGTGGAACACCTCATTTCTGCCCAACGTGAGCACCGACCTCCTCGGCACCGCTACTTATGGCGGGTTCGGCTCTGTCTAGCCTAGTTCTTGGCAAGTACAAAAAGGCTCGCGATGC
>JBIKKR010000250.1:0-2731 GCA_044360225.1 Bdellovibrionota bacterium
GCTATCATCATTGATGATGATGCGGACTTTGATGATGCGATCCGCGGCGTACTCTCCTCAGCATTCGGCTACGCTGGCCAGAAGTGTTCGGCGTGTTCGCTTGTTATCGTAGTTGGTTCGGCCTATGAGCCCTTCCTTGCTAGACTCGCCGCGGCAACTGCCGACCTAACCGTTGGGCCATCAGCAGATCCCGCGAGCTTTTTGGGGCCGGTTATCGATGAGGAGAGCTTTTCGAGGATATCATCAGTGATTGAGAGCGTGTCAGATGTCTCCCTGCTCGTGCGCGGAACCATTCCAGACGCAGCGAGCAATCCCGGATGGTTTATTCCTCCGACGATATATCGAGATGTACCCACTACCCATCTGCTTTGGCGCAATGAGCTCTTTGCCCCCATCATCGCCTGTGCACAGGCACAGAGCTTTGAACATGCTGTGCAGATGGCTGTTGACTCAGACTATGCGTTGACGGGCGGGGTATTCAGCCGCAATCCTGAACATATCGCATTAGCCCGCGCTGAATTTAGAGTAGGCAACCTCTACATCAATCGCGGCATCACGGGGGCTCTGGTATGCAGACAACCTTTTGGTGGTTTTAAGCTCTCTGGTATTGGTTCAAAAGCCGGAGGGCACGACTACCTGTTGCAGTTTATGGAACCTCGCACAATCACAGAAAACACAATGCGCCGAGGATTCACCCCAGATCTCAACAGCTAGGCCCAACTTTGCTCTCAAGGCCAGAAGTGGATATACTCTCCACATGGTTGATCTCATTCTTGGAGCTCACGGTTTTTTCGCATACCTGCTCGTACTAGTGGCCCTACTGGCCGGATCTGTCGGTATTCCAGCGCCGGAGGATTTAACCCTGATTGCTGCTGGTGTTTTGTGCAGTTTAGCCCAGGTCAACACCTGGATAATGGCGATCACCTGCTACCTGGGACTTATTATCGGAGATCTGATCATTTACCGGATCGGGTGGATGGCTGGCCCCACGCTCTTTCGCAAGAAGTGGTTTAGACGCCATATCTCGACAAAACGGCTGCAAACGATGCGTACCAACCTGCACAAGCGCACGATGCTCACAATTCTCGTTGCACGCCACCTCTTTTACATTCGCACCGCCACATTTCTTATGTGCGGTGCGGTGCGTATCTCGTTTGCGCGCTTTGTCATCATGGACGCAATCGCCGCGCTCATAACCACCCCGCTGATGATGGGAATTGGCTTTGCCTTTGCCAACAACTACGAGGTTGTTATCAAGTGGATGCGTGATCTTAAGTTTGTTCTCGTTGCCCTCGGAGTGGTCGCTGCATTCTTTCTTATTCGGCACTATCGGCGTCCGCGCTCTGAGACCGAGGAGCAGTTTGAAGTTGGGAATGGAGAAGAGATTGGTTAGTTTCTGTCCGCCAGGACAGAAACCGGAGATAATCCTAAATTCCTATATGGTCCCGGCAGTTAAGAGGGATGAAAATAGCTCAGGTACTCAAAAGCACAAAGTATTTTGAACTTGTCGGAGGCTTAAACCCTGACACCGTCAGGACGAGCGCCGCACATTCAAAGGACGCAGTGATTTTGAGTAGATGCGCTAATTTCAGACCCGCAACTGGTCTTTTTGAGTTTACAGCTCGATCACGATCTTCCCAACATGCTCACCTGCTCGTAATCGCTCCAGCGCCTGCGGCAGACTATCAAATGAGAAACTTTGATCGTCAATCATAGCGGCGATTCCCCAACTTCTCATATCCTGCACTACACACTCTAGGTCTCTCCGTGAGCCAACATATATCGCCTCAAGCTTGGCGTTTTTGTACATCAATTCCAGTATATCTATATCCCCATCAAAACCACCCAAACATCCGATGTAGGAGATAGTTCCTCCGGGCCTAAGGCACCTTATCGAGCGACGCATACTTTGACCACCAATCACTTCGACAATCCGATCGCACCCCTGGCCAGCGGTGAGCTCAAGGATAGCTTGATCCCAATCTGGCGTATCACGATAGTTCACCGCATGCTCTACTCCCATACTTTCTGCCAGCTTAATTTTTTCCAAACTTCCCGAGATAAGTATCGGTAGAGCTCCAAGGCTACGAGCCATCTGGATCGCGAACAACGAGACACCTCCAGTTCCCTGGACTAAGACAGTTTCTCCCGGCTTAATCTTAGACCTCCCGACCAACGCATTCCACGCCGTCACCGCCGCACATGGCAAACACGCAGCCTCTCGAAAGCTCAAATCTGCAGCGAGCCGAACAAGACACCTCGCGGGTACTACGATATGAGTTGCGAATGTACCGTCCACTCCGCCACCCAGCGCCGTCTCTCGATACGAAAGGTCATATCTACCGTCAATCCAAGCTGTAAAGAAGCTAGGCACAACTCGATCTCCCGGCTGAAAGTCATTAACCTGCTCTCCAACATCCACAATGACTCCGGCTCCATCAGACCCTGGAATCAGCCCGCAGGACATAGGTTCAGAATCAAGATACAGAAGATCGCGATAGTTAAGGGAGACAGCACGCAGCTCAATAAGCACTTGATCAGGTTGTAGTGCAGAAATTCGCTCCCTTGACCGGATTAGCTCTCCAACCCTTTCGCCTAGTCGATACACACCCCTGCTATCCGTACCTATGTTCATGAGTTGCCCCTTGGATAAAACGTTTAACAGATATTGTTCGATGCTACACGTAATAAGCTAGATTAGGCACTATTGTTCATATATACTAGTTATTTA
>JBIKKR010000196.1:0-4346 GCA_044360225.1 Bdellovibrionota bacterium
TAGACTTCGCCATTCTAAGTGAAATTGAATTCGCTGATGCTATATCTCCAGCCGCCATCGCTCGGCGCTTAAAGATTCGTACGCATACAGTACAGCGTGCCCTGTCACGTCTACGCGAGCATGAGGTTTATATTCGTTCCCCATTTATTGATATTCATCGTATGGGTCTGAGATGGTGCGCAATCTTCATGTCGCTGCTAGGTAATGCAGACGACTTACATAGAGCTTCACGCTTTATTACCAATCACCCCTCTGTTGGTTGGTTCTCTGAATTACACGGTTCATTCTCTATCGGCGTCGCGCTTGCAATTAGCAACCCGAAACAAGTTGACACCTTTCTTAAAGAGCTAATCAGTGAATCTGATGTTAGCATTTACAAAAAATCTATCGCATTTCGCCTCGCCATCATGGACTGTCCGAGGCAATACCTAGCGCCTCACGCTACGAGCCAAGCCACTCATTGCATTGAAGACGGGGTTCAACACGTAATCACCGATTCTACTGACGAAGCTATTCTGCAAGCCCTAACACAACTTCCTGATTCGTCGACGAGAGAGATAGGCGCTCGCCTGGGAATGCCGCACACCACCGTCGATCTACGACTTCGCAAGCTTAGAGCAAGTTCCGTACTTCTTGGACACTCCCTTCATATTGTTCCTGAGAAGCTCGGGAGACAGCTTCACAAATTGCTGGTCTTCACTCACAACAAAAGCGCGCAACTTTCGCTAGATATGCGAAGCTTCGCCGCAAACCATCCGAATGTGTCTCACTTTGTTGAAAATATTGGCGAATGGGATTTCGAATTTAATGTTGAGGTTCTATCTCTAGAGGATTTGCGCCAATGTGAATACTCTCTACGGGCTCAGTTCGATTCTAAAATAAACGATATCGTGACGCTCGGCCTCTCGAAGCTGCACTCTCTGCGCAGAGTCGCGGGCTTTCCATCCTCTACCAAGTAACTCGTCTCTACAAGGCACGAGACCAGCATAGCCAACCACTGATAGACACTTTTGTTTTAGGATCATTTTTTTATCTTTCAGATGCCCAAGCACGTGCGCGTGGTTTTGCCAGCTGCTACAGTATCGTCGGACATAACATACGAACGGAGCACTATGGACCTCAATATTCGCGGAAAACGAGCGCTCGTCCTCGCATCGTCACAGGGGCTCGGCAAAGCAGTTGCGCAACAACTCATAGCGGAAGGCGCTCGGGTAATCATCAACTCACGCAACACCGAAAGCCTCGCCGCGTGCGCCAAAGAGATCGGAGCCGAGGGCTTTATCACCTGCGACCTACTCGTCAAAGGAGCCGCTCGTGCCCTGACTCAATCAGCAACCCAGAAGCTTGGGGGCCTCGATATTCTCGTAACCAACGCTGGTGGACCGCCTAAGGGACGGTTCGACGCGCTGTCATCCGAGCAATGGGAGGAGTCATTCCAATCCCTGTTTATGAGCGTAGTTGAGTCGATGCAGGTTGCCATCCCTACGATGTCTCAATCGGGCTGGGGACGAATCCTGCTGATTACCTCAGTTGCTGGTAAGGAGCCGATGGCAGATCTGACCGTTTCAAGTTCTATACGCGCTGGGGTTCACGGACTCGTCAATGCGGTAAGCAAAGAGATAGGCGCTCACGGAATCACCATCAATGCGGTCCTCCCGACATTCACGGCGACTGAGCGGCTGAATGAGCTTAAGGTCGACCGAGAATCGATGCTCCGCGCTATCCCGATGCGACGTCTTGGAAAACCAGATGAACTCGGCAAGCTCGTCGCATTTCTCGCCTCTGACATCGCCGGTTTTATTACCGGCCAGGCGATCGCGTACGACGGTGGTGCGCTCGCAGGGATATAGCCACACGCATCATCCCTCAACCACCCGACGCATCTCCCCTTCTAGGCGCTCCATCATTCGCACGATCTGAAATTGCGTTCGAGCCCGTTCAAGATTTTGATTGTGGCGGTGAATTCTAAAGTATGTATCTCCCTGGAGATGATCTGTCAGAAACCTCACGCCCAAAATGAGCGCTAAGTTCCGCGGTGCAGTCGCGAGCAACTGACGCTCTGCAGGCACGAGAAACTCCCGAGCCTCTGTCAGGTACCCCTCACATATCGCCCTGTAGAGATCCATATCGAAAACAACCTTGGAAAAATCCTGTTCATCCTCAGCACACGGCACTGCGGTATTTCTGACGAGGTCGCCAAAGTCATACAGAACGGTGCCAGCCATGCAGGTATCTAAATCAAGCAAACAGATGGCCCGTTCACCAGAACCATTAAAAAGCACGTTGTTTAACTTCACATCGTTGTGCGTGACCCGACACGGTAAGACCTTCTCTCGCAGAGCCGTAATCAATGATCCGCCAAACTCCCTGCGGCCCATGGCAAACTCTATCTCCTCGGAGCAATCAGCTACCCGCCCCTGATTATCTTCGTCTATCACCTTGGTTAAGGTATCAAATCGTCGTCCACCATCGAGGAAGAACGGGATGGTCTCCGCAAAGGTGCTCGGGTCTAACCCCAGAAGCGCCTTCTGAAAGCGGCCGAGTATCGCGGCTGATTCGGCTGCTACCGCCGGGGAGGGACAGACATCGTAGGACACCGTGCCTTCAATAAACTCAAATGTTCTCCAATACTCCCCCGATTCGTCCTGCAAGAACCGCTCTCCCGAACGACCCTTAATGAGCGTGAGCGTCACCTCGTCATTCCTGAGCCTCCCACGGGCTTTCATGTGGCTGAGCGTTGCGGTAACAACATCGAGGTTTCTCATCAGCCCCTCGATGTCTTGGAATATTCGGTGGTTTACTACTTGATGGACATAGCGCTTGCGAGTCCCGCCACACTCCCACACCGCCACGTACGTGCGGTTGATATGACCGCGTTTGAGCTCTTCGATCTCAATGATCTTACCTGGAATATCAAAGCTACTGAGCACCTCAATTGGAATCGTCCTCGATTGTTCCATCGTTACTACTCAGCTCGCCCTGATTACTGGTTACTTACCCGTGGCACCGTCTTCTGTCCGTGAGGCGGCACGTACATCTCCTCTTCGAAGAGAGCATCAACAAACCCTGCCGGATTAAAGGCGAGCAGATCCTCTACCTTCTCACCTACTCCGATGTAAAATACGGGAAGCTGTAGCTCCTGAGAGATCGCAACTATTACTCCCCCCTTTGGAGTTCCATCCAGCTTAGTAACTACTATCCCCGTGAGCGATACCGCCTGATTGAATTCACGAGCCTGACTCAGCGCATTCTGGCCACTTACACCATCGAGCACGAGCACAGTCTCGTGCGGTCCATCCGGGAAATGTTTGCGAATCGAATTACGAACCCCTTCAAGCTCCTGCATCAGATTCGATTTAGTATGGAGACGTCCCGCGGTGTCAATCAGCACTACGTCAAACGCTCCGTCTTTGGCCGCCTTCATACCATCGAAAACTACAGCACTCGGCTTGGCACCCTCATTGCCACGAACGAGCGTAAAGCCCACTCGACTAGACCACTCAGCAAGCTGCTCAACCGCTGCGGCTCGAAATGTGTCCGCTGCCACTGCCAGCACCTTTTTGCCTTGGCCCATGTACTTAGTTGCCAGTTTAGCCACCGTAGTTGTCTTTCCAACACCATTAACCCCAACTACCAGTACGATCAGCGGCGAACGCACGGGGTGATAGATCTCATGCGACTCTGGGGTGGCAACGAGCCTCTTGCGAATCCCTGACTTCAAGATCTCTCTTAGTTCTTGCTGCGCAAGCCCTTGCGGCGACTTTTCAGCAGCCTCTCGTGCCTCAGTCACTAAATCCGACGCACACTTTGCCCCGACATCGCTCAAAATAAGCAGCTCTTCCAAATCTTCTAAGGTCGACGAATCAACCGACGCACGGCCCGAAAAAAAGCTGGTCAGGCGCGCCAGAAACCCAGTCCGGCTCTTCTTCAAGCCACGTGAGAGCGCGGTCTCCTCTGTGATCTCCTTAGCAATCTCCTCAGTAAACTCCTCTGTAAACTCCTCTGTGGCGAGCGCAGCGGTCACATACGGCGCTTTAGCAGCGACATAGTCTCTTGAGACTATCTCCTCACGAGGCACTTTCTGCTCATTTCGCTGCTCAGGCTCCGCGGGAATAGCATCTGCAGGCCCCTCAACTGTAGCAGAGACCCTGGACTCTACCGCTGCCTTCGCCTTTAACGCCTGGACCTCTTGTTGTAGCGCAGCTATGCGCGCCGAGAGCTGCGCAGCTCTCTCCTTTTGCTTACCTACACCACGGAGCGAGAGCAGCAGACCACACAGAGCAACAATCAAGAGCGCAACGAGACCCTCGATTACCGCCTCTGGTTGAGTTCTCACCAGATTCTCT
>JBIKKR010000152.1:0-7078 GCA_044360225.1 Bdellovibrionota bacterium
GGAGCTTCCAGAGCCGGTGGGGATCGTCATCTGTGGTTGCACAGCGATCTGAGGCAGCAGACCAAACTGCGGTAGTAATCCAAGCTTAGTCCCCAGGTATGTGTTTCCAAAATTAGTCGAAGAATCTTCGGTCACATCATTAGTAATAAGTGATTGTCCACATCGAAGTTCAATCCAATCTCTCAGCACTCCGTAACGGAGGGAAGCTTCTGGGTAGGTGTGCACATCCGCTGTCGCAGAGTTCCCCTGGCTGTGAGCGTATGTGTACCCGAACTCAATCTGTGATACGTCGCGCCCCACCGTCCTGGCTGCATCGGTGGAGTTAGGGCGATCAGTAACGAGTGGTGCATCGAGGTCGAGACGTGCATCATCAGGTGATTGTCCAGGCCAGAGCAGCATAAACGACCGCTCGGTATAGCGCCTCACAGGCGGAGCTTGTGCTGATCCTACCGCTGGATCGGCTACAAAAAGCAGCACCAAGAGCAACAATCCGAGAGAGTAGATGTCGCGCTGCGTAGTGCTTCGGTCGCTTGTGTTCAATAGAGTGGTCACGAGATTACAGCTAGCGTGGTTCCAGCATGCACCAGCGCACCTTGTGTGACGTTAATGGTTGTTACCACTCCACTTCGCGGAGCCTTGAAGGGGTGTTCCATTTTCATAGAATCTAGAACTACCAGAACCTCACCCTCTTGCACTGTTGCACCCGGGGCAACAGACACGGCGACCACCTTACCGGGAATGGGCGATATGATGACCAGCTCTCCAGAAACGCCATGATCGGCGCGCGCGTGTGTTCTGGTGTGAATGGTACCTAATCCGATCGATCCTGATTCAGTATGAACCCAGGTCGTGAAGCCATCCGTGAAGAGCGAAACGTGTGAGGGTGATGAGCGGTCTAGGGAAAGAGTATAGGTCCGCAGCCCCCCCAGCGCCTGGGATGACAAGCCTATACGAACAAAGACTTCACGCTCGTATGGGGCGGTAATCCGCACGAGAACGCCATCGTCCTCAATGCGAGATTCAGAGGTGATGGTGAGTCCGTGAACCGTTGTTTCCAAGGGATATGAAAGGCCGCAAGCAGCGGCTTTATCAACATCAGACCACGGAGATCCCTTCGCCCATGGTGAGCTGTGCCCAAGTAGCCTTGTAGCAGCGGCCACCGCATGGCCAGATATCCAATCATCGTGTATCTGCTCAGCTAAAGGGAGCAAAGCTGCCGTACCTTGCACGGTGTGAGTAAGTTTTTGGAACGCATCGGTGCCACTAAGGTGCATGAGAAGGGCTCGGTTAGTACCGATGCCTGATACTCGGGTTTCACTGAGCGCCTTACGTAGAAGTTGTATAGCCTGAGGACGATCAGGAGCGTGAACGATAATCTTACCCAGCAATGAGTCGTAGTGATGAGATACCTCAGAACACACTTCGTATCCCATGTCCGATCTAATAATTCCAGCGTCGCGTGGTCCCCGCGGAACATGGAGATCAAGCACTACTCCCGTGCCGGTGACGAATTGCCCGGTGTATTCCTCAGCGCAGAGCCGGGCCTCGATAGCATGACCCGTGGGTATTGGCGTCTCATACGAGCCGAGCGTATCTCTGAGAGAGGCGCCGCGTGCGATCTCGATCTGGAGCTTGACGAGGTCTATCCCCGTGACTAGTTCAGTCACGGGGTGTTCGACTTGGAGTCGGGTGTTTACCTCCAGAAAGTAGAAGAGGCCATCATCACCGTACAGGAACTCCACCGTGCCGAGATTGTAGTATCCGGCCTCTTTGGCGAGTCTGCATGCAGCGAGGCACAGCTCCTCACTTACCCCAGTTTTGAGATTGAGAGCTGGTGCCTCTTCGATGATTTTCTGATTGCTGCGTTGGAGCGAGCAATCGCGGGTTCCGAGCGCAACAATTCCGCCATGGAGGTCTCCGGCTATCTGAACCTCTATGTGACGCGCAGGCGCGATAAAACGCTCGACAAATATCTCGGCACTTCCAAACGCCTTGAGCGACTCACGTGCAGCGCCCTGCAGCGCTTCTGCGGCCTGATCGATTTGGGTAACTACTCGCATACCTCGACCGCCACCACCAGCAGCAGCTTTGATGATAACTGGAAACCCTACCTGAGAGGTGAAGTCGCGAAGGCGCTGCACATGCTCGTCCAGTGAGTCTCCTGAGAGCAGGAGCGTAGGTGCAATCGGGACATTAGCCCGTGCAGCTATCGCCTTTGCATTGGTTTTGCTTCCTAGAGCGCGAATAGTTTGCGCGCTCGGCCCAATAAAAGAAATTCCTGCGCAGTTGAGAGCCTCGGGCAGAGCCGGGTTCTCCGAGAGGAACCCGTAGCCTGGATGAACGCTGTCTGCGCCTGAGCGCTTGGCAGCCGAGACGATCGCTTCGACTGAGAGGTAGGACATCGGGCCACCAATCGACTCTGCGAAGGTGGCTTCACGGACATGCGGAGCGTGAGTGTCAACATCGCTGTACACTGCCACTGTTTCTATATCGAGAACGCGGCACGTCCGCATAATTCGACGCGCTATCTCACCTCGATTAGCGATGAGGACCCGGTGAATGGTGTGCGTGGAGTTAGACATTGTAGTAGCTACATCCTAAACGTCCCAAAGGCTCGTGGTTTAGCCCCCGGCTCAAACGGTGCCACAGAGAGCGCTAAACTGAGGGCTGTGCGCGTCTCGGTAGGGCAAATAACTCCATCATCCCATAACCTAGCTGATGCGTAGAGCGCATCGGTTTGCGTCATGTACTGCTGCCGAATCTCGTCGTAGTACTGTGTTTGCGCTTCAGCACTCCAATCCTCGCCACGACTTTTGGCACTCTCAGCTCGTACCTGAGTCACTACGCTTGCAGCTTGGTCTGGACCCATCACGCCGATCCGCGATTGCGGCCACGACCAGAGAAAGCGCGGTGCATAGGCCCTACCACACATCGCGTAATTGCCGGCGCCATAAGAATTGCCCACGATGACTGTGTACTTTGGAACACGCGCGCAGGCTACGGCGGTGACCATCTTTGCACCATCTTTGGCGATGCCTTTGTGCTCATAGTCCTTGCCCACCATGAAGCCGACGATATTTTGCAAAAAGACGAGCGGCACATTGCGCTGATCGCAGAGCTGGATGAAGTGCGCTGCCTTGAGCGCGCTCTCTGAGAATAGGATTCCATCATTTGCGATAATGCCAACCTGATAGCCATCAATCCTGGCAAAACCGCAAATGATAGTCGTTCCGTAGTTCGCCTTAAACTCATCGAGAGCGCTGTCATCAACGATACGCGCTATGATCTCTCGCATCGGGAAGTAGTGCTTCGGATCCGCTGGAATCAGGCTGTTGATCTCTCGGGGGTCAAATCGCGGTGGCCGTGATACCTCACGGGGAGTGCGCGGCGATACCGTATTCCCGAGAGAGCTGATGCTTCGACGGGCCATAGCGAGAGCCTCCTCATCAGAGTTCGCAAGGTGGTCAGTAACACCACTGATGCGACAGTGAACGTCCCCACCGCCAAGCTCTTCGGCTGAAACGAGTTCACCAGTTGCCGCCTTTACCAGAGGAGGGCCCCCCAGGAACACCATTCCTTGATTGCGTACGATGATCGCCTCGTCACACATCGCTGGAACGTAGGCGCCTCCCGCAGTACATGAGCCGAGCACTACGGCAATCTGTGGTATGCCCGCTGCGCTCATCTGAGCTTGATTGAAAAACAACCTTCCGAAGTGATCTTTATCGGGGAACACCTGATCTTGGAGCGGCAAGAACGCGCCACCGGAATCAACGAGGTATAGACACGGCAGGCGATTCTCAAGAGCGATCTCCTGAGCGCGGAGATGCTTTTTGACGGTAAGAGGAAAATAAGTGCCACCCTTAACAGTTGCATCGTTAGCCACGATCATGCAGGGGTGACCCTCAACCACACCTATCCCAGTTACAATACCGGCCCCCGGTCGTAGTCCCTCCTTGTACACCTCAAAGCCAGCAAGTTGGCCAATCTCTAGGAAGGCAGTGCCAGGGTCAATCAGGTGCGCGATTCGATCGTGAACCAGGAGCTTCCCCCGTTCTCGGTGCTTGATAGCAGCGGGGTCTGAGGCGGAGGCCTTTGAGGACGCTCGAACGCGATCAAGTCGTGCAAGATATCCTTCAAAAGCCGAGCGGTTGTCAGGGTAGGGAGCGTCTGAGAGAGAGATTTTTGAGCCTACATACATAATGACCTCAAGGTTAGGTAACCCGACATACCCCGTCAACGAGGAATCATCGGGCTCCCCCTACTGTATTCTAACATGCTGTAAATATTGCCTAATATGGAAAATAGCCGATTTCTGTCGTCTAGCGTCACCAGAACCGCTACAATGAGCTTTCAAGCGCCCACATATTCCAGGTGTAATCGTGAATAGTAAAGAATTTAAGGACGTTAGCGGACAGCTAAGCGTTATGAGGCCCTCTGTACCGTATCTCAGAAAGGGGGTTTGTTACGTGATGTTCGCATTTGAGCTCGGTCTCTCGGTCAAGCTCGATGTGGCAGCAGCACAACTTAAGCAGGATGTAGAGCGTACTAAGTTCCGCCGTAATCGGCGTGCTCCGAAGTATTTTGATTACGATCCGCCACCGCTTCGCATCGTTCAGCACGGTCAGCAGATCAACGCTGGGAAGTTTTTCACTAAGCCGCAGGCTGAGATCACCCTTTTTGATTTTGGAGGTTGCTCGGTCAGCTATCAGATCGATATCGCTGGGCCGATGTCACATCTCATTGAACTCGGCGAGGTATTGTACGACAACGCATTTCTCCTTGAGGACGCTCGGGAGCGGGTTAAGCAGCTCATGGAGGAGATCCACGATGCGATATCGCGACCCAAACTGAGCGAGTCCGTAGAAGACTTCGTTGTCTACCACCTCGAAGATTTTGAGGGCGATCCCAATATCGCAACGTTGTTAGCGCAGGGAAGCCGTGATTTTGCGTCACTTCTTCGGGCAGAGCGCGAGGAACTTGGAGAAGAGGAGATCCACGACGCGATCAACACTCGGACGTCGTACGGGTCAGAGGACTGCGCGGTGATCGATTGGAACGGCGCGCTGTTTTTTGGACAGAACGTTGATGATGTTCGCGCAGTGCTTGAGTTTTGTAACGTAGAGTTCCTTGAGATGCGCTTCCTTGACGAACAGCTCGATGACTACCTCGAGGAGGCCTACGCTGTACTAACCATGAAGAAGAAGCGTGGTGGCGCGGATCTCAATAAGGTAGCGCGCCTTCAGGTTGATTCTGCGCTTCTGTATGAGGCCGTGGAGAACGCCCTTAAACTACTGGGCGATCAGTACTTAGCTCGAGTGTACTCGCTTGCATCAGGCAAGTTTCACCTACCAGAGTGGAACAGTAGTATCCGTCGCAAACTCGACACTCTCGACAGCATCTATCAAAAACTGTCAGATACAGCCGCTCAGAAACGGTCTGAGATGATGGAGTGGACGATCATCATTTTGATCCTCATAGAGGTGATCATGGGCCTGTGGGAGCGCTTGTAGGGCAGGGCGTCGCAGTTCTCCTGCTATTTACCTAAAACTACTGGAAGTTTCGATAAGGATACACATGCGCGGGGGAACTCTGCAAAACTCAAATAGAACAGCTATTCCCGCGCATGTGTGGCCTTTTACAATGGACGAGAACTGGGATGCCCTGCTTGTAGGGGCTTTCTGTGCCGCATAGAAAAAAGTACGATAGAAACGTGTGAATCCGATCCTTACCTGTGTGTCAGCATGTGCCGCGTGCGTTGTTCTTTCGGCGGTCATTGCAATTACCTTTGGTTTCGGGCTGCCCCTCGGCGCTGACGGGACGCGGGACTTCGTGCAGTATTGGTCGGCATGGAGACTCCTGCAGCAGGGAATAAATCCCTATGATGCTGCGTTGATGCACTCGGTGCAGGCGAGTGTCGGACAGCCTCCGGGAATAACAACTATGATGTGGAACCCTCCATGGGTGCCCGTTCTACTATCCCCGATACTTGATTTGCCGTTTGAGACGGCAGCGCTTGTATGGTTTGTGTGCAACCTCTCGATCATGCTGGTTGTCGGGGCATGCATCCCTCGCGCCCTCGGGTACCAGAGTCCTCCACTTTGGGTGTATGGGGCTGGAGCGTGCTTCTTGCCATGTATTGATTGCCTCAAGTGGGGACAGCTTAGCCTCGTACACACCTTGGGCTTTGTCCTGTTTCTCTACTGCGTACGGAATACGTGGTATCTGTTGACAGGTGTTGTCACGGCGCTGTTGATGAGCAAGCCGCATCTCTTTGTACTCTGCATCGTTCCTGGCTTTTTTTGGTTCGTTGGCCTTAAGAAGACTAGTAGACAAGCTCTTATAGTAGGTGCGGGGATGGCAACGATCACTCTGACCGCCATCACGCTGTTATATTGTCCTAACGCTTTTGCGTGGTGGATGGAAGGGATACGTGGTCCCACCACGGGGCTCGGAGTGGTGTCAGTTAGAGAATGGCAAACAGCGACGCTCGCTACCATCGTGCGAACAGTGATCTGGTCATCAACCGGGAGCCCTCCTGATTGGCCACTGTGGGCATTCCCACTACTTGGTGGGGTCTTGACTGCCGCGTACTTCAGAGTGCGGAGACAGCCTATCGTCTGGAGTGATAGTGCCCCAGCATTACTGTGTCTGAGTTGCCTATTCGCGAGCTATGGTTGGTTTTACGATCAGTCGGTGTTGATCGTAAGCCATTTTTACCTACTGTGTCGCGCAGCAGGCGATTGTAGCCCGAGGGCCCGCTACGTGACGTTAGCAGGGCTCGCGGTGATACAGGGCACTATAATAGCCATTAACCTACTAACCGTGAGCGCACAGCAGTACTATGTGTGGGTTCCAGCAGCGTACCTAGGGCTTATCTGGATCTGTTCAAGGCCGTCTACGCAGAGCAATATCTGATAGCGGAAGAACTCCGATGGTTGTTCTAGAAGCCATCTCAAAAATACCATGCAGCCGAGGCTCTGCGAGCTACGAGAGCGCGAGAATGCAGGGAGAAAACGCGCGCAGGTGTATCCGCTGCGATACAGCGAGCACGTTTTCTCCCGAAGACGACGCGATC
>JBIKKR010000080.1:0-14073 GCA_044360225.1 Bdellovibrionota bacterium
TCCTCCACTGAAACCTTCGAACGCTCGCCACTGTATTATCCAAAGACGCGCTTAGCTATCTCGCTTGCGCTCTTGCCGTCGTATTGTCCGGGGTAGTGCTCTTTCAGAAACTTCATCGCAGTGCTCATCGCGGCATCGGCGGTGGATGCTTTGTACTCAACGAGGATCTTCTCGAGCGCTTCCGGTGAGAGTTGCTTGGGTAAGAACTCCTCGATGATAGCGATCTCGCTCTGAAGCTTTGCTTTGGCCTCCGGTCGATTCGCTTGCTCCTCGAAGCCGATAGCTTCGACGCGCTTTTTGACCTCGCGCTGCAGCACGAGTGTGCAGTCATTCGGAGCGAGATCATTTACTGATTTTTGCATCTCTTCGTACTGGATCTCGCTTAAGAGAGAGCGGATCGTCTCCATTTTGAGTCGATCTTGGGCTTTCATAGCGGTTTTGAGGGCGTCTTTAAGTGTAGATTTCATATCCTCGATACTCTACTGATCTCTCAAGAAAGAGCAACGGCCAAGTTGACTACTTCTCGGGGTTTGCTTTGGGGGGTATGACCGAGGTTCTGGTATCCCTCCTTGTCTTACTCGATAACTCCGAGTTTTACCGTACTCTCTCGCACGTGGCCTCGACGATTGATCTGTAGCTTGACTTTATCTCCTGGTGACTTTTCATCCAGAACGCGGAGAAGGTCATTTCCATCTTCGACAGGCTGGTTGTCGATAGCCGTAATAACATCTCCCAGTTCGATAGCTCCCGTTGGTGTGCGGTGAACACCTTCGAGTCCGTTTTGTTCCGCGGGTGAGCCGGGTAGTACATTGGCTACAATAGCCCCTACAACACCGTGGCGCCGCGCCAGATCGCTCTCGATCACTCGGATCCCAAGGCCAGGCTTTTTGACTCGACCGCCCCGGATAAGCTGTGGAACGATTCGATTAATGGTATCAACTGGCACGGCAAAGCCGATTCCGGAGTAGGCCCCTGATGGGCTGACGATGGCAGTGTTCATGCCGATGAGGCGCCCCGCGCTATCAAGGAGCGGACCTCCTGAGTTACCCGGATTAATCGCCGCGTCTGTTTGAATAACTCCCTGTATCGGTCGCTCGGTCACTGATTTAATTTCGCGCCCAAGACCACTGATAATTCCCGTTGTGAGGGTGTGATCGAAGCCGAAAGGATTACCGATCGCGTGGACTTTTTGGCCAACGCGCAGATCTTTCGAGGTGCCGATCGGTATCGGTGATAACGTAAGACCCGCGGGATCGATCTTGAGGACCGCGATATCTTTATCCGGCTCAGCGCCAACGAGGCTAGCGTGGTGTATCGACTGATCAGAGAGGGTAACTTTGGCGGCTTGAGCGCTCTGGATAAGGTGAAAATTAGTCACGATGTAGCCACGTGCATGCCAGATAAACCCCGAGCCTGCCCCTTGAGGGATCTCAAATACGTTCATGCTGATAAAGTCACGCTCGACTGAGAGGCTTGTGATATAGACAACAGAGGCTTGCGCCGATTCAAAGAGTTTGATCGTTGACACTTCATCGGCTTCCAGGGCACCGCGCTCCGTTATGCGGCGTGAGGACGCGGCATTTGTGGATTGAGCGTTGTAGTGTTGAGCAAGAAAAAATGTCGCAAAGACGACAGCTGCGCCAACCAGGGCCGAGATAAGTACGGTAGGGGTGCTATTGTGTTGAGACTGTCCCATAGAGCATATACGATCCGATCTATCGGGCGGCGGATCAAGGGGGGCTGAAAGAGACTCTTCGTTACATTGATGCCGGGGATCTCATCTGCTAACCTTGGCGGGTACTGTATGCGTAAATCCATCATCCAGGCAGAATTAAGCGACCTCTTGCGACAGCGACACGTGATCCTCGATGGGGGCATGGGTACGATGATCCAGCGGTATACCCTGGGAGAAGAGGACTTTAGAGATCCGGCTCTCGCGGGGCACGCTAAGCTCCTTAAGGGAAACAATGATCTCCTCTCGATTACAAAGCCCGAGGTTATCCGAGAGATCCATACGAAGTACCTCCGAGCTGGCTCGGATATTATTGAAACAAACACTTTCTCTTCCACCTCGATAGCGCAAGCGGATTACGCGCTTGAGGCGCTTGTGCCTGAGCTGAACCGGGCAGGAGTGAGGGTAGCCAAGGAGTCGATCGCCCTTGTGCAGCACGAGCAGCCAGGACGACGTTTCTTTATCGCAGGGGCAATTGGTCCGACAAATCGTACCGCATCACTTTCGCCTGATGTGAACAATCCAGCCTACCGTGCGGTTACTTACAAGCAGCTCGAACAGAGCTACTTTGAGCAGGCGCTCGTGTTGGCGCAAGAGGGAGCAGATATACTCCTTGTTGAGACGATCTTTGATACGCTAAACGCCAAGGCCGCGGTGAGCGCCGTAGAGCGCTGTTTTGATGAGCTAGGGGTCCGGCTGCCGGTGATGATCTCGGTTACCATTACCGATCAGTCAGGGCGCACGTTGTCTGGACAGACTGCACGAGCCTTTTGGTGCTCAATTCAGCACGCCCGCCCGCTTAGTGTTGGGATTAACTGCGCCCTTGGGGCGCACGAGATGCGTCCCTACTTACGCGAACTCGCAGCAGTGGCAGATTGCTTCATCAGCTGTTATCCGAATGCGGGGCTTCCGAATCCGCTCAGTGAAACAGGTTATGACGAGACACCGAACGATACAGCCCGGGCGCTGGGGGCAATAGCTGACGATCACCTTCTGAATATAGTCGGGGGATGCTGCGGTACAACACCCGAGCACATCGAAGCAATCCGCGCCCGCGTGGCTGATATTACGCCGCATGTGGTACCACCGGCATTAACGCGGCTGGCACTTTCAGGGTTAGAGCCGCTCGTTATAGCACCTGATAATCCGTTTATTCTCGTTGGGGAGCGGACTAACGTTACTGGTTCTCCCAAGTTTCGTACGCTTATCGAGCAAGATAAGTTTGAAGAAGCCTTGTCGGTAGCACGACAGCAGGTAGAAAACGGCGCGAACATTATCGACGTCAACTTTGATGAGGGGCTGCTCGACAGTGAGGCGTGCATGAGGCGCTTCTTAAACCTCATCGCCAGTGAGCCGGACATCGCACGAGTTCCGATCATGATTGACAGCTCGAAGTGGTCGGTACTAGAGGCCGGATTGCAGTGCGTTCAGGGTAAAGCGATCGTTAACTCGATTAGCCTTAAAGAGGGCGAGGAGAAGTTCAAGGAACAGGCGCAGGCAATAGCACGCTACGGCGCAGCGATGGTTGTTATGGCCTTTGATGAGCAAGGCCAAGCGGCGACGCTCCGTGATAAGGTGCGGATTTGTCAACGAGCCTTTGCGATCCTCACCACAGAGGTGGGAGTTGCGCCGCACGACATCATTTTCGATCCCAACGTACTGACTGTGGCAACGGGAATAGAGGAGCATAATTCGTACGCACTCGATTTTATCGAGGCGGTGCGCGAGATAAAGGCTACCTGTCCTGGGTGTTTGACAAGCGGCGGTATCAGTAACGTTTCATTCTCCTTTCGCGGAAACAACCGAGTGCGAGAGGCGATGCACGCGGTGTTTCTCTATCATGCAATTAAAGCCGGCCTTGATATGGGGATCGTTAACGCCGGAATGCTCGAGGTGTATGAAGAGATCGAGCCAGAGCTCCTTACACGTGTGGAGGATGTTATTCTCTGCCGTAACCCAGATGCAACCGAGGCACTTATCCAGTACGCGGAGCGATTCAAAGGACTGACGAAGGAGAGGGAGGCAGACGCAACCAGTTCGTGGCGCCAGCTGCCACTCGCAGAGAGGATGACGCATGCCTTGGTCAAGGGCGTTGTTGAGTATATCGAAGCAGATACCGAGGAGGCGCGAGTAGCTTTAGGGAAACCACTAGCGGTCATAGAAGGCCCGCTGATGGATGGTATGAAGCACGTTGGCGACCTCTTCGGCGCTGGGAAGATGTTCTTGCCCCAAGTGGTAAAAAGTGCCCGGGTTATGAAAAAAGCCGTGGCATACCTTGAGCCTTTTATGGAGGCTGAGAAGGCAGCGCGTGGTAGCAGCGAGCAGCAGAAGACCTTTGTTATTGCGACCGTTAAGGGGGATGTGCACGACATCGGTAAAAATATCGTCGGCGTTGTGCTTGCGTGCAATGGATACAAGGTCATCGATCTCGGTGTCATGGTGCAGTGCACTGAGATATTAAAAGCTGCCCGTCAGCACAAAGCGGATCTCATCGGCATGAGTGGCTTGATTACCCCATCGCTCGATGAGATGGCGAACAACTTACAGGAGTTTGAGCGCGAGGGGGTGCGGACCCCGGTGCTGATTGGTGGTGCAACGACGTCACGTGCACATACGGCTATTAAGCTCGCCCCACACTACTCAGGGGCGGTGGTGCATGTCGCTGATGCCTCTCTTGCTGTGGAGGTGTGCACTAATCTTATCAGCGAGGAGCGCCGCGATGATTACGTGCACACCCTTAAGGCCGGACAAGAGGAGCAGCGACGTGTGTTCGCGGCTGGTCGAGAAGAGCAAAAGTGCGTGACGATTGAAGCAGCACGAGCTAATCGTGTTCCGTATCGCCCAGGGACAATTGAACGCCCATCGGCCCTGGGAGTTCACACATACCGCGATATTGATCTATCGCAGGTGCTCACGCTCTTTGATTGGTCACCGCTTTTTTGGACGTGGGAGCTTAAAGGGTCGTATCCAAGTATTTTGACGAATAAATCGTATGGCGAGCAGGCACGAGAGATCTTTCGTGAGGCCAATACGCTCATTGAGCAGATTATTAAAGAGAGGCGCTTGAGGTTGGAGGCGGTTATCGGACTTTTCCCAGCCCGGGCGGATCACGATGATGTTGTGTTGTTTAGTGAAGAGGCGTGTCAACACGAGCGCGAGCGACTCTGTTTCCTCAGACAGCAACGCGAGCGTCAGGGCTTACCGAATCTCTGCCTGGCGGATTTCATAGCGCCCAAGGAGCTGCACGTTACTGATTACATCGGCGCATTTGCAGTGGTATGCCACGGCGTTGAAGCGTTCGCCGGTGAATTTGAGCAGCGCGGGGATGATTACCAGTCAATCATGGTTAAGGCCATCGGCGATCGCTTCGCAGAAGCGCTCGCAGAATACATGCATCGTGAGGTGCGAGCGTTGTGGGGGTACGGTGCAGAGGAGCAGTTGACGCTCGAAGCAATTATCAACGAGGAATACCGTGGCATCCGACCAGCACCTGGCTATCCAGCGTGCCCAGACCATACTGAGAAGGCAAAATTGTGGTCGCTGCTGAATGTAAAGGAATCAATCGGCCTCTCATTGACCGAGAACTTTGCCATGCACCCTGCAAGTAGCGTATCGGGGTACTATTTTGCACATCCCGACGCCAAGTACTTTAACGTCGGACGAATCGATCGTGACCAGGTGATGGAGTATGCCAAGCGTAAAGGCATGTCGATCGAAGAGGTAGAGCGGTGGTTAGCCCCTAATCTCGGATACTAAGGTGACACAGAGCCTTGAAGTTCTTTCGACTCTCTTTTCGTTGACGCAGCTTAGCGGTGTGCACCTGCGTGCGTTCTCAGAGCTTGCGATCGTGGATGTTGAAGCGCTCGTGCGCTATGCGTATCGGGAATGTAAGCATTCTCCGCAGGGATCCGTAGTTCTCGGTGATATTGTTCGTCGCGCAGAGCAGAGTGGCGTGTCGCTTTCACAGTGGATCTCTGAAATTGTAGCAGTGTATCGCTGGTTAGAAAGTAGCCAGCTGCGCGCACCAATACGTGAAATTATTGAGTACGTTTCGTGTGCTCAAGAGGGATCAGATCTCCAGGTAGGGCACAGTATTGAGTGGTATCTTGAGCACTACGGATTTGAGAGCGCGCAAAAGTGCTCAGATCTGAAGAGGTCATAACCGGTTGCTTGCTGCACGAATTTGCTCGGCTCTACATAGAATGGGAATGATGCCAAGACCCTCTAAAAACAAACATAATTATGCGAGGACCTGGTGACGGCACTGTTTATCTGCTGCTCGAGACTGAAAGCCTCGGTATTTCAGGTACTTGAGATCGCTTAGCAGATATTCGATCTCGCTGGATGCCAGGCCATGCGAGGATAAAAAGCGGTTTCATTATGAAAAAACCAATCCTTTGTAGACCTTAGCCTGCGAAAATATTTTTTTTGGGCTCCATGTTCATTTTCGTATGGACAACTTTCGACCCTTACCCGTACATATATATTGTAGTTGGTTCCTTGAGTGGCTACTACATGTAGTATTAAGCCGCTCTAAAACTAAGCTGACATGAGAAAGTATAGAGGTGGTTTAAAAGAGGCGCTCAGAAATGAGCGTACGGCACCTTTTTGCCGCGAGATGGCGTTATAAATAGTGGGGCAGAATTGCCCCGATGAACGGTGGGAGTAGAAACTATGGCGGTAGCAGCAGGTGATGTTCAGGTGGGCAAGGCGGCGCAGCTAAATGGCATCCTGGCAAAGACTGGAGTCGAGGCGATTACAGCGGCGAATCTCGAGAATTTTACGGTAGTTAAGAGAAACGGCCAGCTTGTTCCATTCCGTCGCTCGCGGATCTTCCGCGCCATCGAGTTGGCGCTTCGGGCAACCCACTCAATCGCTCCGAGTGCACCACTTCCTCAGAATCTCTACAGCGTAGCACAGCAGGTAACCGAAGATGTGGTTGGAGCGGTCGCCGTAGAAGCCGCTAAGGGTGCCTGCGTGACGGTAGAGGGGATTCAGGACACCGTTGAGGTCAAGCTCATGCAGGCTGAGCTCTACGATGTAGCCCGTAACTACATCATTTACCGCGATGAGCATAAGTCAGCCCGGGACGATTCACCGCGTAACCTCAAGATCACTCGCCGCGACGGTACTACGGTGGTGCGTTTCAACCCGATGAAGATAGCTTCAGCTATTGAGCGAGCCTTCCGAGCTTCAATGAAGATCGAGGGACCAACTCCTCAGGACGTCATCGACTCAGTGAACCTCCTCACCAACAAAGTGGTGGCCCGCGCGGCTCAGATGTCGCGAGAGGGCACTACGCTGCACGTTGAGTTAATCCAGGACGAAGTTGAGCGCCAGATGATGGCGGAGGGCTACTACCAAGTTGCTAAGGACTTTATCATCTACCGCGCGCAGCGAGCAGCTCAGCGATTAGTAGAGGGTGAGCAACCAGCAGCTCCGAAGGTCGAAGCGCAAGAGGTTGTAGCATCAGTAGCGCAAGTAGCACCGGGCCAAACGTTCACAGCAACAGCAGCGGATGGCACCAGATCCTCGGTTACTGAGGGACACCTAAGGACGCGAATCCAGCACGCGTGCCGTGGTCTTGAAACGCTTGTTTCCAGTGAAGAGATCCTTCAAGAGTCGATCAAGAACTTCTACGAAGGGATCAAGATCGAAGAGATTGATCAGGCCAACATCATGGCCGCGCGCTCGAAGATCGAGAAGGACCCAGCGTATTCGCTTGTGGCAGCTCGGTTGCTCCTTGATATCATCTATCGCGAGACGATGAAGGTTGATGCTCACAGCAAAGATCTAGAGAAGGCGCACCAGGATTACTTCAAGGCGTGTCTCAAGAAGGCTGTTTCGGTAGAACGCATGGCGCCTGAGCTTCTGGAGTTTGACCTCGATAAGCTCTCGAAAGCGCTGAAGCTCGAGCGTGACTTGCAGTTCCAGTATCTTGGACTCCAGACGCTCTACGATCGGTACCTTATCCATCACGAGGATGTTCGACTTGAGACTCCTCAGATCTTCTGGATGCGCGTGGCGATGGGTCTTAGTGTAAACGAAGGGGCGAAGAAGAACGAGCGAGCGATCGAATTCTACAACGTACTCTCGAAGTTCCTCTTCACATCGAGTACCCCGACGTTGTTTAACGCCGGAACGCTCCACCCACAGCTCAGCTCGTGCTACCTGACAACGGTGATGGATGACCTGCAACACATATTCAAGTGTGTCGCTGATGATGCGCAGCTCTCGAAGTGGGCTGGTGGTCTCGGTAACGATTGGACCAACGTTCGAGCCACGGGAGCTCGAATCAAAGGTACCAACGGCCGCAGCCAGGGTGTGATTCCATTCCTGAAGGTTGCAAATGACACCGCTGTGGCGGTCAATCAGGGAGGAAAGCGCAAGGGAGCAATGTGTGCGTATTTGGAGACGTGGCACCTCGACATTGAGGATTTCCTTGAGCTCCGCAAGAACACAGGTGACGAGCGTCGCCGCACCCACGACATGAACACGGCTAACTGGATTCCAGACCTGTTCATGAAGCGAGTAGCGCAGAACGGCATGTGGACGCTCTTTAGTCCCAGCGACGTGCCAGATCTTCACGATCTCTACGGCAAGAAGTTTGATGCTCGGTATGTTGAGTACGAGCAGAAGGCAGAGCGTGGGGAGATCAAGCTCTTTAAGAAGATTGAGGCTGTTACTATCTGGCGCAAGATGCTGAGCATGGTGTTTGAGACCGGCCATCCGTGGATCACCTTTAAGGATCCATCGAACCTGCGCTCGCCTCAGGATCACGTCGGAGTTGTACACAGTTCAAACCTCTGCACAGAGATCCTTCTCAACACCTCAGCAGACGAGACCGCTGTGTGCAACCTGGGCTCGATCAATCTGGTTCGCCATCTTGGCAAGAACGGCCTTGATCTCGATTTGCTTGGGAATACTGTCCGCACAGCGGTACGTATGTTGGATAACGTGATCGATATCAACTTTTATCCGACGGCAGAGGCGCGCAGCTCAAACCTCAAGCACCGCCCAATCGGGCTTGGGATCATGGGGTTCCAAGATGCGCTCTATGCTCAGCGTATCAGTTACGCTAGCCCAGAGGCGGTTAAGTTCGCTGACGTCAGTATGGAGGCGATCTCGTACTTCGCGATTTTGGCCTCAACTGAGTTGGCTGCTGAGAGGGGAGCATACTCAACGTACAAGGGCTCTAAGTGGGATCGTGGGTTACTGCCGATCGATACCTTGGGGATCCTGGTATCAGAGCGCGGCCAGGACAATGTGGATGTAGATGGAACGGCGACTCTCGACTGGAGCAAGGTGCGTGATGCGGTGAAGAAGCACGGGATGCGTAACAGCAACACGATGGCGATTGCACCGACGGCGACGATCTCGAACATCACCGGCGTGAGCCAGTCGATCGAGCCGAACTACAAGCATCTGTATGCGAAGTCTAATCTATCCGGTGAGTTTATCGTGCACAACGAGTTCCTCGTTGATGAGTTGAAGAAACTTGGCATCTGGGATGAGGATATGATCGACGACCTCAAGTACTTCGACGGTTCCATTCAAGAGATCGAGCGTATCTCAGATGAGCTGAAGAAGGTGTACTTGACCGCGTTTGAGATCGAGCCAGAGTGGTTGATCGAGTGTGGTAGCCGCCGCCAGAAATGGATTGATATGGGCCAATCGCTTAATCTCTACATTGCAGAGCCGAGCGGCAAGAAGCTCCATGATATGTACATGAGTGCGTGGAGAAAGGGGTTAAAGACCACCTACTACTTGCGCTCACTCGGAGCAACGCAGATAGAGAAGTCGACAACAGACATCAACAAGCGCGGCTTACAGCCACGCTGGATGAAGAATAAGTCGGCGTCTGCTGAAGTTGTGGTTGAGCGTAAGGCGGTCCCGGAGGTAGCAGCCGCGACGACTGGTTCGGTGGTCACAACGTCGAAGCCAGAAGTGCCAAAGGTGTGTGGCCTCGACGGTGACTGTGAGAGCTGTCAGTAAGAGTTGAGTGAATCAGAAGTATAATTTGGTACGTTACAATTAGTTAAATGAAAGTGTGTATAGGTGAGTAAGAGGAGTCTACGATGTTAAACTTTGATGACGCAGGAAGCTCAAATAATAGCGGTAACACTGGTGATAGTGACGCTGGCAAGCGAATTAAGGCGGCAGACAAGCGCCTGATTAACTGCGCGAAGGTGGATGTTAACCAGCTCATGCCGCTGAAGTACAAGTGGGCGTGGGAGCACTACCTCAATGGGTGCGCTAACAACTGGCTCCCCACAGAGGTTCCGATGGGCAAGGACATTGAGCTCTGGAAGTCAGATCGGCTTAGTGCCGACGAGCGTCGCGTGATCCTCCGCAACCTCGGGTTTTTCAGCACTGCTGAAAGCCTCGTGGGTAACAACATCACCCTGGCTATCTTTAAGCACGTAACGAATCCGGAGTGCCGCCAGTACCTCTTGCGACAGGCGTTCGAAGAGGCTGTGCATACGCACACATTCCACTATATCGTTGAGTCTCTCTCGCTCGATCAGGGCGAAGTGTTCAACATGTACAATGAGGTGAACTCGATTAACGAGAAGGACAAGTTCGAGATGCAGCTTACAGAGGATGTTCTGCGCTCAGACTTTACGACTGCAACGCAGGAAGGTGCGCAGAAGTTCCTTGAGAACTTGATCGGCTTCTACGTGATCATGGAGGGAATCTTCTTCTACAGTGGATTTGTGATGATCCTCTCGTTCCACCGTCAGAATAAGATGACCGGTATCGGAGAGCAGTTCCAGTACATCTTGCGTGATGAGACGATCCACTTGAACTTCGGTATCGACCTAATTAACAGCATCAAGGCTGAAAACCCTGAGCTGTGGTCGCCAGAGTTCCAGGAGCACATCACCAATAAGATTAAGCACGCTGTAGAGCTTGAGTATCAGTATGCAGTAGATTGCCTACCGCGTGGAATTCTCGGACTCACAGCGCCGATGTTCCGCGATTACGTTCAGTACATCGCTGATCGTCGTCTTGAGCGCATCGGTCTTAAGACTCAGTACGGCTCAAAGAATCCATTCCCATGGATGAGTGAGACGATCGACCTCGGCAAGGAGAAGAACTTCTTCGAGACCCGAGTAACTGAGTACCAGACAGCGGGCTCGCTCGCTTGGTAGTTAGGACAACTACATCGATTGTGCAGTCTAGTGCCCCGCTCTGAAGGCCCCTCGCTGGGTCTTTCGGGGCGGGGCACTAGCTTTTAAGCTCCTAGTTCGCCGCGGGAAACTCAAGATCAATAGCGGCAATTCCCGTTGCTTCGCGGGCGTAGAGCTCAGCGAATGAGCCAACGATAATCGCCTCGCGCATCCGGCGCATCAGATTTCTATAGAATGTCAGGTTGTGAACGCTTACGTGCTGCCACACTATCGGCTCCTTTGATTTAACGAGGTGGTGTAGATAGGCCCGCGAGAAACGTGAGCACGTGTTACATCTGCATGAGCGGTCAAGAGGAATATCAAGCGTGCGGTAGACGCCCCTACGAAGGTCAACTTTACCATGCGGTGTGAACGCCACACCTTGGCCAGCAAGCGCTGTTGGCATAATACAGTCGAACATATCAGCACCTCTGCGCACGGCTTCAAGGAGATCGATCGGTGTGCCGATCCCCATCACATACCGCGGTTTGTCATGGGGCAGCAGTGCAGCGGCATGCTCTATTGTTGCCTCACGCTCAGCTCGTGACTCACCAACCGCGAGCCCACCCAGAGCAAATCCATCAAAGGGCAATGCCGTAATCTGACGAGCGCTCTCTTCTCTCAGATCTCTGTGACACCCTCCCTGCACAATTCCAAAGAGGGCTTGTGGTGAATCTCCACGTGCAGTGAGCGATCGCTCAGCCCAGCGTGTTGTTAGCTCTAGTGCTTGGCGTAGCTCCGATACGGATGATGTCGAGGGTATGCAATGATCGAGCACCATCATAATATCGCTTCCAAGCGCCCGCTGCATGGCGATGCTGCTCTCTGGGGAGAGGAGCATCTGCCGACCATCGGTGTAGCTGCGAAACGAAGCTCCCTCCTCCTTTACGCGGATCTGCTTGCTGAGTGAGAAGAGCTGAAAGCCGCCAGAGTCAGTTACTAGGGAGCGTGGCCAGTGCATAAAAGTGTGTAAACCACCCTGAGAGTTAAAGTGCTCCTGCCCCGGTCGAATCATCAGGTGATAGGTGTTTGCCAGGAGTATGCCGTAGTCCAGCTGCTCGGCGAATGCGAGGTCTACGTGTCTTAGGGCGCCTAACGTTGCAACCGGCATAAAGATCGGGGTTTCAACTGAGCCGTGAAGGGTATGGATAGTTAGGGCACGGGCACGAGAACGTGAGTCGCGTGCATCGATAGTACAGGTGAGTCGCGGGGAAAAGGCCATGCCGATATGCTACACGAAACGTCTGTATCAGGTAACTATCTGGATATACCGCGCGCTTGATACCGGTTTTTCTCGACGCAACACGGTGATTCTAGTATCCTTACGGGATGAGCGTCAGTCGACCGTACTGAATCCGATCGATGACCTGGCGTAGAAGGAGCCCTTCGTGAGCGAAGATCAAGCACAACAGGCGCGTAACGCGACACTCATTCAGTTTCTTGAGTCGTTGAAGAGCAATAAGGCATTCGAAGCGCATCGAGCGCAGATCCGAGTTGTGCCGAAAGGGCTCTTTGTTGCAGAGGGGATAGTTGATCTTGTCGCGCAGACCTTCCAGCAGTGGATACTCGTTGCGAGTCAAGGTGCCGCTGACAAGTCGCTCGAAAAGACTAAGCAGTGGTTGTTTGAGGGTGCCCAGCCGGAACGACTCTACCTTGTTGAAGGAAAAACCGTCTTAACTGGAGTGGTCATCCCTGCAGCCGTTGGCACAGCGCAGCGCTTTGGTCTACCGTACTACCTTGGCTCGCTTTTGCCCGCAGGTGAATACCTCCATCCAGCCGACCCCGAACTTCAGGGAATGAAGGGCGTGTCGATATCGCAGGGACGTATAGGATTAGAGATTCGGATTGCGCGTCGTGATGGCGAGCTGCTCATTCCTGAAACAGTGCTCAAGTCATTTCGCGATATCGCCCAGGGCTCGCGGTTTCTGCAGAGGCGCTACCCAGGCTGTGAAAAGAGTCTGGTAGTAGCGTGCCAAGCGCTCGTTGCAATAGCGCGCCGAGCCCGGCGTGTTCCACGCAAGTATCCCCTCGTTGTACCGCACGATGTGCTGGTCTCTAAGACGAAGCAGGTGCGAGCTGCTGGTAAGTTCATCTTTGTTGAAGATAGGGGAGTAGTCACGAAGATTATCGAGCTCCATGGAAGGCATCTGAGCGATTTTCTCCGTAGTGAGCTCATTCGGGCTCCTCGCGAGAAGTTAGGCTCGTTTACATTGACTCCAAAGCACCGCGACTTGATGGGATTTTATGAAGCTCGTGGGCATCGTACCTCGGTGCATGCTCGTGCGTTCTCTGAATTCGCAGAGCTCATCCGCAGAGCTCGCGAGCCCCGTGAGCGTTTCGCAGGTTGGTTTAATTCTGCTGATTGTTTCGAGCGCTTCGCCTCGCTGTATCAGACCTCGCAGCCGATTGAGAAGCGCCGCATTGCGGCTTCGCTCGAGCGGTTCGGAATCGAGGGGCACTCATTTCGTATCTGTGGTGGGTGGATCTTTGCACTCTCACGAGAGGGAACGGTGATGCGTACGGTAGCACGACACATTCGGCTTGCCGGCCACTCGCGCAAGAAAGTAAACAACGATGGCTGAGCTTCGAGTTGTAGAGGCGCGAGGGTTGTCGCGATCGTTTGATTCGGGAGGTGCTATCGTCCACGCGGTCCGAGACGTCTCTCTCTCGGTATATCGCGGTGAGTTCCTAGCACTGGTTGGTCCATCGGGGTGTGGTAAGAGTACGCTCCTTACGATGCTGGGCTTAATCGAGCTACCATCAGCAGGCGAGGTGCTTCTTGAGGGGAGATCATTGAAGGGAGCGCCGGAACGTGTACTTCAAGAGATCCGTCGAGCGCGGATTGGGTTCGTCTTTCAAGCATTTAATCTCCTCTCTACCCTCTCAGTAGAAGAGAATGTCATGCTGCCGTGTATCCTTAATGGTACGCCAGAGGAGCAGGCGCGTGAGAGAGCCGCTGATATACTCAGAGCACTTAATGTAGAGAACCGCGCACAAGCGATGCCCACAACGCTCTCTGGTGGTGAGATGCAGCGGGTTGCGATAGCCCGAGCGATCGCACACCGTCCGGCATTGGTGATCGCAGACGAACCAACTGGCAACCTCGATTCAGTCGCGGGCGAGTCGGTGCTCGGTGTTCTGAGCGCGCTTCACCATCGGGGTATCTCA
>JBIKKR010000114.1:0-9773 GCA_044360225.1 Bdellovibrionota bacterium
GGCCACACACAGTGATGCTGCCGTGGCTCGGGCGTCGCGAGTTCTCAAGATGCGAGATGGAGCCATCGTCGATGAATCCTAGCTCAGTCTACGATCGGCTAGACATCGCCTCACGGTGGCGAGCGTGGTGGTGGCTGTGGTTTCGATTTAGTGCAAGAAGGCTTACTGCGAATCCACAGCGTCTTGCGATAGTGCTCATCTCAATTGCGTTGGCGACTGCTCTAGCGAGCGCTGTACTGCGGGTGAGTGTAGCAAGTATCGATTCGTTTGAGCGCAGCATCGCCGGAGGTGATCAGCCGTACCACGTGGTCATTTCGCCAGTTGGCGGAAGGCTTAATCGTGATGCAGTAGCTCCTTGTCTTGGCGCACTCTCGTCGAGGGCGGATCTGCTCGGTATCCGGCGAGAAGCGGGTGTAGTGCGGTTTGGGGCGGCTGAGCTCCCGGTGCGGGTGGCGGGCGTGGCAGCGCTCAGCAGTAGTACGCACGGTGCTGCAGAGGTTGGCTCTGATTCACGAGTCATTTTGCCTGAGCTGGCTGATACGCTGGGTGTACGTGACGCTGCGACGGTGATGCTTGAAGTCGAGGGGCGCTCGGCGCAGCTGCATGTACGTAGGGCAGGGGATTCGCAGACCATAGCCGGCTACGCAGATCTAGTGGTTGCTCTTACCGACCTCCCGCAAGGAGCAGCACTCGATTCGGTAGCGCTACGTTTGCACGGGGATAGCAAGCCTGATGTAACCGAGAATGTCGCGCGTGAATTTGGGCGGTGGCTCTCTTCATGCTTGTCATCTGGGCCACCGATACGAGTCGAGCCAGTGAGCGCGCCGATTGAACGAGGTGCGCAGCTACTAGGTGCCTACCGCTTTAATATCCTTGTTATGACCCTTATAACATTGCTTGTGTGTGCGATACTCATCTCGCAAGCAACACAGATAGCAGTATACGGAATCGTACGAGAGTTAGCGATCGTACGAACGCTTGGGGTTTCGCAGAAAGCGTGCCTCGTGATGGTGATTGTTGAGACTACGAGCATTAGCGTGTTCGGAGCTCTTATCGGAGTTACCGCTGCGGCACCTCTTGTCGTGTGGATTGCAGGTTTTCTGACGAGTACGGCCAGTGAGATATACAATGTTTCCTTGCAAACGGGGTCAGGCACTACGGCCTGGGGCACTCTAGTAGCGGTGCTTGCGATGGCCACGATGGGAGCACTGTCAGCGTATATCGGTGCTCGTGGAGTAGCGGGTGTTGCTCCCTACCGAGGCACGCGTCGTGAGTACCGAGCAGTGCGCCCACTCCAAGGGCCTGTGGTAGTGACGATAGCAACACTCGTAAGCTGTTTGCTCGGGTTCCTTGTGCTGTTTCTCGTGATGCGACCGTCTACTCTGATCGCATATTCCGTTATCGGTGCAGTTTTGGTTTGGGCAGCGGCAGTGCTTGCGCTGTTATTATACGTTGTACCGCATAGTGCACGAGGTGTGCGTCGGTATCTTTCGGCTCGTCTCGCTCTTGGAGCGCTCCGAACCTCCGCGAGGAGCTTTGTTCTCAGTGGTATCGCTGCGACCGTGGCGATCTCATTGCTTGTTGGACTAGCTCTGATGGTGGGAAGCTTCCGCGAGACCTTACGGCGTTGGAGTGCGATCCGATTAGCTGGTGATATCTTTATATCATCGGCAGTATCAGGTGCTGGAAATGAAGCTCGACTTCCGCTTGAGCTCATCGAGCAGATCGCCCAGTTGCCAGGGGTTAAGCGGACGATCCCGTACTTTGAAACTCTGGCGAGTATCGGGGAACGATCGATTGTTGTAGGTGGAGTGGATCTGTACACCCAGTGTGAGCGTCGGGTCTATCCGTTTATCTCCGGCGATTGTATCCCAGCGACTCATTCTTGGAGTGGCCAGGCCATCGCAAGCGAGAGCGCAGCGCGCAAACTCGGAGTCCAGGTGGGCTCAGAGGTAACAGTTGACGGCAAAAGATACACCGTGAGGGGGACGTTTCAGGAGTTTGGAACAGAGCAGCCGCTTATCGTGATCGACCGAGGAGACTTCGAAGAAACGTATCGTGGGCACCATCCAGAGACGATAACCGTCGATCTTTTCCACACACAGGATCTCGCATCTGTCCGAGCGCAGATACGGGAGTTGGCTCCGATCACCACAACGGTACGAAATCAACGTGAGCTGTTAGCCCTGGTAGAAACGCTCTTTAATCGCACTTTTAGAGTTACGGATAGCGTGCGCGCGATTGTGTTCGTGATGGCGCTCTTGGGCTTGCTCTCAACAACGGCGCAATATATCTGGGAGCGTCGTCGTGAGCTGCGGGTTGCCTACGTAGTAGGGGTGTCACGAGGGGTGATCGTGACTTCACTCACGATGGAAGTTGCCGCCGTAGCAGGTCTAGCGGTTGTAGGTGGCGTCATCGCGGGGGTAATGGTCGGATGGTGTCTTACCTCCTACATTAACCCACTCGTATTTGGATGGGGGTTGCGTTTTAGCGTGAGTGTCGGGCCTATTCTTGAGGCGTTCGTTTTTGTTGGCTGCGTCGCGGCGGCCATGATGCTGTTAGCGCGAGTTATGGTTGGTCGTATCGCCACATCGGTTTCGCTTGCGGATGAGTAGCGCTTCGGTATAACGTGGTTTGCTTGGTGAGGGGGGGATCTTCCCCAGGGTATCGCTGCTCCGCTGGCTTTGTTGATTTCGTCGATCATTCGGGCTACACCATGACGACCGTCATCCTGGACTATAGTGTTCGCAAAGAGCAGGTAGCGATATCCTGGTTTTTGGAGAACGCGTAGCATGTTAGTTTGCGATGGTCTTACATCGATAGTCTTACATCGATGGTCTCGATTTGGGGGAGTCATCCGGATCTTTGTATTTCTGAGGGAGTTACTATGTTGTTGGGCTGTGTTGCGCGTTTTGTGAGGCGCTTTGGCGGAGTTTTAACTTTCGCGCTGCTCGTGCTTGTGTGTGCCCAGTCGCGCGATGCGTTTGCTGCTCCGATTCCGACAGCAACTATCCAAGCCTCATCAAGTGCACTGCTCAATTCTACCGTGGATATCTCGGTCGCATTTACCAACACAGGCGATGCTTTGGGGTATTACCCGATGTTAGAGGTTAAGCTGCCAGCAGGACTTGAGTGTGATACCGCATGTCGAAACGGTATTGTAATCACTTCTCTCGGCGGTGCTCCGGTGAGCGTTACTGCGTTTGGACCAGCAGGGGGAAGTACTAATTATACGAACCCAGTTACGGGAAATCAGGTGGCAGTTACGGCGGGCCAGTCGGTGATCTTCCTTTCGCTGCCGGTGGGTAGTGTTGCCCAAAACGCGCCGGCGATCACCTACTCCATACCAGCAAAACTAAAGAGCACTGCAACCCTCGGGGTAGCACTTCCAGTTAATGCAACGGCTGTTTTCGCTCTTGGTGCAGTACCAAACGGAACGCGTGGCTCGTGTAACACTGGTGACACTATCTGTACAAGTGCCACAACGGTTAATGTGACGCCATCGATACTTATCTTAGAGAAGAGTGTAGCTGCGCTCTTTGATGGGGCAACCGCCACGGGGCCAAACTATCCCCGGCGTTTTACGTTGAACGTTACGGTTGCCGACACCTTCACCACAACTACGAATGTCGTTACGGACAACTTACCGAACACCTTCGTCTTTACCGCACTTCCTGGAAGTGACTGCAAGACAAACCCCGGAAGCATGACATTTACTCCCAGCCTGGGCGCGGGTGACAGCTGTACATTTACAGGAACAAGCGCGGGGGGGGGTAGTTTTACCGTTACGTACGCAAGTATAACAGGAGATCCAGGGCTCGATAGACAGATCACCTACACCGGGTATGTTCAGGAGTTAGCTGGTGGTAGTGGGGCAGCTATCATACCGCCCACGACCGGCACGACTACGACATCGACTAATTCAGCGAGCGCTACCTATAACTACGACCCCGGCACCGGTAACATGAACCTAAGCGCTGGCCCCGAATCAACTACTCTCGAGCACCGCTCGCTCTACACCACAAAATCAATTACTAACGCAACCACGGGGGGCTCAACCGCCAAGCCAGGCGACACCCTCACGCACACCCTCATATACGACATCTCGGACTACTTCTCGTTCGATGACCTTCAGATTACCGATACGTTGAGTGATGGACAGACCTATATCGATGGGTCGCTTCAGGTTACCGTTTTTGAGGGTTCAGCTACCGGTGTAACCCGAAATCAGACTCAGCTGGCGGCGGCCGCAGGGTCTCCACTTCAGCCGATAACCCGCGATGGATCGACAGGGCAGTGGCTGATTGATCTTGACCTATCAGCAGCACTTACTGCGCCGGCACCTAACGGTTACGGAGCTGATGCAACGTTGACTGGAGCAGATGATCTCGGTGTTGATACACCGACGAGGGTTGTTATCACCTATCAATCAACTATCGACGAGAGTTTCACCGGTCCAGTGGTGGGTACTCAGATCGTTGATGGTGGCGATGTTATCAGCGATACGATGACCGCAGACTTTCAAGTCGCAGGTACCACGAATCGGGTCACAATAAATGGCCCGACAGCGTCTATTACTATCACCCCGATTACAGCAGTGCAGAAGGACATCGCCTTTAAAAATGGCGTAGCCGTCACATCATTTCCGGTGAATGTGAGTCCAGGTGACACGGTAACCTTTAAACTCGGATTCACCATTCCAACTGGCGACATCGAGGGGTTTGTCCTCAAGGACTTTCTCCCATCGCCGCTCTTCGATGTTCTCAATCCGACGGCGTCTGCTCCATCGAGCTTTATCTTTGATGCCACAGCTAGTGATGCTGCACCAGCTGCGGGCCATATTCACCTCACAACATCCAGTATCACCGTAACACCGACTATCTCGGTCGTTGGAGGTGAGAATGCCCTCAAGCTTGAGCTTACAGAGGAGAGTGACGTCACGAGTACCTCAGCATTTGTAGAGCTGCTTTTTACGGTAACTGCGACAAACAATCCGGCTGCTAACGATCTCCTCCTGGTTAACGTGGCATATTTTAGTCAGAACAGCAGCCAGAGCCTCACCGCTATTAACTTGCTTTCGGCTATCGCATCGTTATTGACCGATGAGCCCGAGATTGTGGTTCGTAAGTCAGCGCTCTCAGTAGTGAGTGGTAGCGGTACGATATCGGGGAGCGGTGGAGCTGCTAACTTTACGAGTGTTACCGCAGGATCACGCCTGCGCTTTCAGGTTGAGCTTGAAAATATCGGTGATTACGATGCGTTCAGTGTGACGCTCTCCGATCCGCTGCCGATAGGCTTAACTCGAGTGGGAGGCGCGGTTACCTTTTCAAACTGCTCAACCGGAGCGCCACCAACCGATACATCGAGTGGCACGACTATTAGTGCGAGTGATATAGATATTCCACACGGTCAGACCTGCGTGGTGCAGTACGATGTAACAGTGGACTCTGATGTCGCGTTGGGCGGGACTATTACCAACACAGTTACCTCGCGATACGCGTCGACCCCGGGTGGCCCCCTCTTCTCACCGGTATCCGATACCGCAACCACGACTATCGCATCGCCGACGCTTACCAAGGCCTTTGTAGCCGGTAGTTCCTCGGATTCAGCCACTTCTGGAAGTAGCCTGCGACCCGGCGAGAGTGCCGACTTTGATGTTACTATTACCGTTCCACCGGGAACGGCTGAGGCGTTTACGGTTCGTGAGCGCGATACGCAAACGGGAAGCACCTCGACAAACTTCTTTGAAAACTTTTCTGCGGGAACTATCACCTTTCCGAGTATCGAGTCGAACCCCGCCTGTAGCGGGCTGTATAACTTTGTTGGCAACACAAACGTATGTTTCCAACTGAATCCAAACACGACTCAGACGCAGTCAAGTACAACGATTCACCGGGTCAATTTGGGAACGCTTATTAACAGCGCAGCAACGAACCAGTCGTTCACCTTCCGGTATCGCGCCACGGTCCGATCGGGACTCATTGCCGGTGCATACACGAATCGCGCTGATGTTGAGTGGACAAGTAGGAACTCCTCGGTGAGTGGTGAGACCACAGCACAAAAAACATCGCTCACGGCGACAGCCAACTTTACCATCGTGCGACCAACACTAACGCTGGCCAAGACCTCCCTGTCGACGCCACCACTGAAAGCCGGCCAGAACGCTGAGTATCAAGTGACGGTAACTAACTCGGGAACCGCAATAGCCTACGATGTCGCAAATATCGTGGATACCCTTCCCCCCGGTCTGGGCTCAGCATCGTTGGTGAGCGCTACTCTGAATGGAACGAGCATCACGGGAGCTTCAGGCTTTAGCTTCACTCAGAGTGGACAGCAGGTAACCGTGACCGTGCGGAATACCAGTGGGCAGGCCCGACTCGCTGCGGGTGATGTCTACGTTGTACGGTACACAGCTCCGCTGACGTCAGCAGTTACTGGCTCGACAACATCTCTCACCAATACAGTCACTGTGGCGAGTTATGCCACCGGCTCGATCGATAATGGCCCCCGAGAGACACTGACCAATATCCCGCCAGCGAGCGCGACGATCGCAGTTGATAGCAATGTCATCTCAGGTCGGGTCATCTTCTCCAAGGAGACAGCCAGTGGCGGTCAGCAGAACGGGGTGCAGGGAACTGTTGTGACACTTGTTGGAACAGCATTCAGTGGAACAGTTGATGCAAATGGAGTGTTCTCCATTGCCGGTGTGCCAGACGGAACCTATACAGCGAGGGCTACATCGATATTTGGTGATATCCTCAGTGAGCAGACGATCACGGTAACGAACTCAGACGCTAACAACGTAGTATTTCAGGCGAGGCCACGAATAACGCTTACCAAGAGTACATCCACTGCGGGTCCGGTCTATCCTGGTGCAGAGATTACCTACACTCTTACTCTGACCAATGTCGGGAACTACCCGGCATTTCAAGTCTCTAACATCACCGACACCCTAGCGAAGGGTACGGGAACAGCAGCTGTTAGCACCGCAACTCTAAACGGTGCTAGTGTGACCTCGGTTGCTGGGTTCTCTTTCTCACAATCAGGACAGGTACTCACCATCACCGTGCGTAATTCCTCAAATGAGCCACGGCTCAATGTTGGCGACAGGTACGTGGTAACCTATAAGGTGCCCGTCCTGAGTACGCTTAAGGCAGCATCGCTCACCATGCCAAACTCTGCAGAGCTAGCAAGCTATGCAACTACAGCAACGACATCATCAGGCACCGAGAGTTACGTTGATATTCGTTGTGGAGAGGTTAGACTTGAGACGTCAGCGGATCACCCGGATTGCACCGTCTCAGACCTCAGTGAATCACACGAGGCTATCAATGCACGCCTGCTCCGTATGAGGCAGGGGGTTACTAAGGCTCTCGCCCTTCGCAGGGAGTACGTACGAGCAGGGTACTGCAAGGCCGCAGATAATGGATGTTTCAAGTGCGGACCGAACCGTAGCCGGTGCATAAATACCTGTCGGCAGCCCTCTGCCGCAGAGGATAACGCGCTTGCACAGCGTGCCAAGGGGAGGTATGACGATGCCACAGAGTCCGTGAGTAGTGACCTATTCTCGCAGGTATGGACCCTCATATGTTCCAGTTACAAGAGTTGCTCTCTTGAGGATGTAGCGACTCCCAAGAGCGGGATAGAGTCTGCGGGCCGGGCTATGGCGAATGATATGCGCGACATCCTTGATAGCTGCTGTATGCGAACGAATCGAGCACCTGCGGCGTTGCGTCAACGCAGAGCGAGTCTAAAGCAGGCAGCGAAGCTCGATACCCTTCGCCTTTCGACGACTATGGAAGAGTTTCCGAATCCGGGTTTGGTGTGCCAGTAGGGTACAGTTACACGCTTTTAACGGTTACGACTCGCTTTCGGTGAGGCTAAAGAGCGCCAGAGCAACTCGCGCTCCACCTTTCTTGTGTGCAAGAGATGGGGTGAGATCTTTTTTGGTAGTAAGGCGAGTAAGCGGCTTAAAACTGGATTCGGGTATATTCGTTCGGCCGCCCCCCTCTTTAAGAGGCGGAGGGGCGGTAGTAGGGAGTATTGTCTCGCTCGTATTTGTGGATCACCGAGAAGGCTGATCACCTGCACTTGGGATAAACGCCCCTCCTTTAAACTCTCCTGGAAATACCTTGAGCGAGCGGGTAATCCCATCTGAGTCGACGGTTATCGTACCAGAGATGCCTTGGTAGTCTCTGACGGTAAGTAACCATTCGCGGATCTTTTCAAGAAGCGCTACGCGTCTAATTACCCCCACAGCGAAATCACAACAACTCCGATAAGCATCAGGATCGCGCCGGGGAGTCTGTCGGCGAGTAGGGTCTCATGGAACATGACTCGGCCGAGCGCTACAGATAGGGGAATACTGAGACGCTTGACACATATCACGTAGTGCACAGGGGCGAGTTCTAGCGCTACAAGGTATGTGGCGAGGGATAGGCAGTTTGTGGCACCGATCGTACACAGGGATCGGATATCGCCCAGACGCGGGCGCGATGCGAGGGCGCCGCTGCGGAGTACAATAGGGATTAAAAGGAGCGCGATCATGCAGATCTGAGAGCTGCCCCAAAAAAATGGGTCAAACCTCCGCACCGCGATCCGATCCACTGAACCTGTAATGCTCCACATGAGTGCGAGGATGAGCATAAGGCGCGGACCTCTATCGGTGTAGAGAGCTCTAAAGGGTGCCAGTAATCCAGCAGATGAGCGCGAGATATTGAGCACGTACGATCCAGCCACGACAAGAATTGCACCAATGATGCCGGCGTATGATGGTGTATCGCCGGTGATAAGTGGCCCAATAACGAGGAGAAATACCGGTGTAAAGGCGACCATCGGAGTGCATACTGAGAGATCAGATGATTGCAGCGCTTTAACGAGAACTAGTCCGCCACATACGTGGCACATCGCAACAAAAACGACCAAAAGCCAAAACTCAACAGGGACCGTTTCCGGCATCTTCATAACCGCAGCAGGAAGGAGAAACGGAAGGGCGAATATCGAGTACGACCAGGTAATAAGAGGGCGTGGTATAGTGGAAGCCGCTCGCTTTGAGAGAGCATCCCGTAATGCATCCCCGAAACCAGCAATAAACGAGAGTAGAAGCCACATAGAGGGATGATTGGGAGATAGAGCTCTTTGGCAGTTGCTTTGCGGTAACGAACGCTCTTCCGGCGGTACGGTATCAGGGAGCTAAACGGCAACGCAATCTTTCTAACTCATTTTTCTACAAGTGGTCTGGAGGCTATCTTCTGCTACAGTAGTTGATATGGATTCCTCAAGCACATCGTACAAGACGAAAGTTACCAGTAACCATCGAGTATATCTTCGACTAAGAGCACCTCTTTGCATCGGTTACCTCGTCTTGCGCATGTGCGCTACCTGGAGCCTATTAGCGTACGCGCTGTGTATCTGTACAGGTACCTGGCCGCCAGACGCGCGGGCAGACGAGTTCGCACGTGCTCGACCAGGATACATCTGGAGCTTTCCCCGCGATCACGGTAGCCACCCCTTGTACCAGACTGAGTGGTGGTACTACACAGGACAGCTCTACGCGCCAGGTAAAGAGCCCTTTCGCGATGCGCCTGAATATGGCTTTCAGCTCACGTTTTTTCGTCGTTCTGAGGGTTCCGGTGATGCTATTCATAGTGAATACATGGCCCACGCAGCGCTGACCGATATAGCTGGTGGCCGCACATATTTCTCTTCCAGGCGAGGTGGTGGAGCTTTGGGGCTCGCTACAACTTCAAACGATTCGCTAGGTGCAAGATCTG
>JBIKKR010000153.1:0-7025 GCA_044360225.1 Bdellovibrionota bacterium
CGCTGCGCTACGAGATCGCGTCGTCTTCGGGAGAAAACGTGCTCGCTGTATCGCAGCGGATACACCTGCGCGCGTTTTCTCCCTGCATTCTCGCGCTCTCGTAGCTCGCTGAGCCTCGCCTGCATGGTATTTTTGAGATGGCTTCTAGCGTACGATCTTCGCAACGACCTGAGAGATATCAGTGCTGGCACAGGCATCGTCGGCGAATACCCGCCCGTGCTTAAAGACGATGATACGATCAGACACAGCGAAGACATCGTTGAGCCTGTGGCTTACGAGAATGATAACCCGACCGGCGTTGCGCTGAGCGCGAATAAGCTCAAGGGTGCGCTCAACCTCTCGGGCCGCGAGTGCGGCCGTCGGTTCATCGAGAATGACCACTGCGGGGTCAAACATAATGGCTCTGGCGATTGCGATAGCTTGCTGTTGCCCGCCGGAGAGTAGTCCGACTGGGCGGTCGAGGTTGGGGATCGTAATACCAAGTTGCTCGATAATCCCTTGGGCTCTCCGCCGCATCTGCGAACGAGCGATAAAGCCGCCGCGAGTTGTGCTCTCGCGTCCCAGAAAGAGGTTTGTAACAACATCGTGTCGCTTTGCAAGAGCTAGATCCTGGTAGACCATCTCAATACCGGCTCCGCGATTCTCTTGGGCGCTGTTATCGGTAATATCTTCAGAGTCAAGATGCAGCGTACCGGTGTCTGGCTTGTGGATCCCGGCTAGTATCTTGAGGAACGTGGACTTACCTGCGCCGTTATCACCGACGATCGCCGAAACGGTGCCGGGAAGAAACTCGAGTGATACATCGCTGAGTACGTCGAGTCCACCGAAGCTCTTGGTGATGTTTTGTGCGCGTAGAGCTTTCATCCTTTCTCCCCGATGCGCTCAAGGAACGCCGCGCTGATAAGTACCAGGCCGATAAAGAGGACCTGATAGTATGAACTTACCGCAAGAAGATTGAGTCCGTTCTGGAGTGTGCTCAGGCAGAGAACCCCAAGGAGTGTGCCGAGCGCGCTGGCCTCGCCGCCAAATAGCTTGGCTCCTCCCAGAATCACAGCTGTAATCGCCACGAGTTCATAGTTTTGCCCCGCGGTAGGATCGCCAGCGTTTGTTCGGGCCATAAATACAAATCCAGCGAGGCCCGAGTATGCACCGCAAACGGTGAATATCATACGCCTGAGCCACTGAACACGAATCCCCATCGCCGCGGCAGCAAATGGATTGTCTCCATACACGAGTGTGTGAGTACCAAAGCGCGTAAACCTGAGGACAAAAAATCCAATAGCGGCCCCAACTAGTAGCAGAGTGATTGATCCCGGTAGGCCCAAGAGCTCTCCCTGTCCCCAAGCTGTAACTGCATCCGGGAGCCCGTAGATCGGCATGCCATCAGCGATAATATACGAGAGTGCCCGTGCAACGCTGAGCATTCCAAGAGTCACAACAAAGCTCGGCGCTCCGGTAATGTTTATGAGGGTCCCTGTGACTAATCCGCAGAGAGTACCGGTTCCGATGCACACCGCAACTGCGAATAGGGGAGGGGTGGAAGTGCTGCTCGTGACGAGTGCAGCGCATACCGTCCCCGAAAGGGCCATGACCGATGCAACGGAGAGATCGATTGCGCCACTGGCGATAACAAAGGTCGAGCCCAGGGCTAGGAGGCCGATAACTGCTGACGCAGAAAGTATATTCTGCGCGTTTGACCACGAGAGAAAATGCGGTGATAGCGCTGTGAAGACTGCTACGAGGATGCATAGAAACGCAACGCAGCGAGCGAGGCTCATCCGGCGACTTGAGCCAAAATAGCTAAGTAACCAAGAAGTAGCGTAACGGGAAGTTGCCAAGCTATGTTACTTTAAGAACGCAAGTTCAGGATTTTCGGCTCTTTCCAACGTCTCTTGAGTGAGCAGCGGAGTTGCCGTGTATTCTGTCACCCCGCCAAGCGCCTCGCGAGATGTCTTGTAGGCGAGCTCAACTGCGCGCTTGCCCATCAGGTACGGTAGTTGTGCCACATCAGCTGCGATGCCGCCATCGAGAATTGCTTTGCGAGCATCCGCGATACCGTCCACACTGACAACTCGACACGACTGTCGCTTCTTTGAGACCTTGAGCGCCTCAACTACTCCGGTTGTCATCACATCGCTGACTGAAAAGATAAAATCGATATCGCCCTCACGCTGCATGAAATCAAGGGTTGTGTTCATAGCCTTCATTCGATCCCAATCAGCTGTCGGTGTTCCAACGATTCGAGCTGCGGGGAGTAAAACTTTGAGACGCTCAAGAAATCCGTTTGCACGCTGCTCGCTGACGATGTTACCCGGGAGTCCTCGAATGACAAGAATTTTCGGGCTATCTGAGTTCTTGATGGTGGCGAGGTGCTCTGCCGCCTGGCGTCCGATCGCCACATTGTCAGAGGTAACAGTAAAGGCAAGATTAACACCGGCTTCTTTAGCTTCCTCTATCGAAACGTTGCCGTCTACATCGGCCACGGTGATTCCAGCAGCAGCAGCTTTTTTAAAGCATTCGATACCAACGTTTTTAGTTGCTGCGCCCATAACGATAACGCGTGGGCGTCGCGTTATCGACGTCAAGCAGATGTTGAGTTGGGCTTCAGGGGTTTGGTCATCATCGGTATTGAGGATTACTACCGATATGCCATTCGATGCGGCTGTCTCCTGAATGCCATCCCGCATGACTTTCCAGAAGACATTGCCGCGTCCCTTGAGAATAAAGATGAATTCTCCATCAGCACGTTGTGCCGCGGCAGATGTACACGTGACGGATGTGAGGACTAGAAGGCTCACAAGGGTATTGCAAATCACGTTCATGAGGCCATCCTTAAGGGGATACGTGCGCTATCTGCGAATTACGCGACTACCACTATATCCGATCGTGTAACAAAATGCATCTTCCGCTAAAGCCTGCTGCGAGTGCTCGGATTGTGTAGGGCTCTTAATCCACCTCGCACCGCACCACTGCAGTGCACCCCTGAATTCGGAGCTCTATGATGTGCGGGGAGGCGCTTAAGAGCTGCGATGGTGGCGTGATTGCGATTGTTTGCTCGCGTGTCACGGTATATTCAGAGCTTTGTAATGCAACGCGTTCGCCATCTCCCGATCTGCCCAAGCTCGTTGCGGTTACGAGGCAGGAGCTCTCTCCACGGGGAGATACCTGTAGTCGAACTGCACCACTACGGGGGGCAAAGACCGGTGGCAGAGTTCCCTCACTGGCTGATATCTCACGATCGGCAAGAGTGAGTAGAATGCTTCCATCATCAAATCGTTGTACGGCAGCGAAGGCAGATCCGCTATTCTGGAGCTGTTGGTCAAACTGTTCATCACTCCAGTTTTCAAAGAGGTAAGGTACAACAATAATATATCGGAGTCCGCAGATCCGGGCGAAATAATCGAGTGAAGTGGTGTCAGGAAAGTTTTGGGTAGCACGCGGAAGCTGCATCAGCACCTTCGATCGCTGACCGCTGTATCCATTAACAAGTGTTACCGGAGAGTGAAGCGAGCTCGATTCCCACAATGCGTAGCGACTATTGAGTTGCGCGACCTTTGACCAGCCATCGTGCGTACTCCCACTAGACTGCAACGCGAACGGTACGATAAGTGCGGCACCTCGAGCGCTTGAGTCGGAGGCCAAGGTCGTAAAGGCTTGAGCTGGGGGCGCTGGTGCATCGAAGGGAATAGTTGTGAGGATGTTCTCAACGAGACCAAAGATAAGCAGGAGCGAGGCTGCAGCTGCTGATGGTGTTGCCACGGCATGTCGACGGTCAGCAGAGATTAAACGCTGGATACCGATAGCGGCGGCAATATACGCAGCACAGACTACTACCGCGCCGTAACGTCCCACAGCGCGCACAGCAGCAAGTCCTGGAACTTTGCTAAAGAGTATGCCAAGCGGGGTGAACACTGGCTCGTGCTTGTGAGGATTGCCTCCAGGTCCGAATGAAAAGACGAAAAACATCGTAGCGATAATCGTAAAGCTGGCGAGTGCAGAACGATCGCGAAGGGTAAATGCGATTGCACTGAGAAGAACAACCCATGAGCTAACACAGAGAAGCTGTTCGGAGCGGATCCCCTGGTCGATCGTACTTGAGGATATCATGAGCGTAGCGCCAGCAAGTAGTAGGGCACTCGTGAGAAGCCGCGATCGGTGCCAGCACGATGAAACAACAGTGGCTAACGCTACTAGCGTAACGAGGTATCCAGGAGAGAGGTATGCCTCGCTATGGGAGAGAGAGGCGGTTTGTCCAAAAATATCGTGGAGCGGCGAAAAAGAGAGGTATGAAAGTCCAGTTGCGGCAAAGTGCGACGCCTCATGGAGTCCACGGCTTCCGAAGTAGTGCTGTACCGCTACGTATGAGGGTAGCGCGTAGACGATGGGAGCAGCTCCGAGTGCTGCAAAGAGTATCGTGCGCAGAGCGCGTCTCGGTGATAAGCGCCCAAAGAGTAGATCTCGAAACCAGATCAGAGCTAGGCCGATTACCGCAAAGATGGCGTAGTACACCGCGCTGTAGAAGGCTCCAGCAACGCAGAGCCCGGCGAGGTACCAGCTTCGAGATGAACAACGCTCGGTTGGGTTTGCTGGAATAACACACCACCACGCTAGAGGTATCCAGAAAAAAAAGAGAAGCTGTGGATGGCCAAGGTTGCCCACGAGGTAGCTAGAGTTTGCGAAAAGTACCCCGACTGCAACTGCAAACGGTGACGTAAGGCCAACACGTTGAGCCAGGAGTGCACACGCAACCGCATTACTTGAGAACGTAAGGAGCATGAGTGAGTTGTATGCAGCAGCAAACGAGAGCCCTGCGGCAGTGAAGAGCATGACTATACTTGATGGGAGCAAGAAGGAGTCGCTCCACGATCGAGTATGAGGATAGGGATAGAGTGTTCCCGTTTCAAAAGAGATCGCCTGCCATGGATCCTTAAGGAAGCTCTGGACCAGCCATACATAGAGGCCACCATCACCGACAGATCCACCCAGAAAGTGGGTTGAGTAAAACTCCACCACGTGTGGATGGAGCATCAGGAATACCGCGATCGCCAATATGCCAGTAAGGAGCCAGCGGCGACGTTCCGCGGAGTGGTGAGATTTCATGATTACGTAGGGGTCTACAATACCGGTACAGCATACCACATGGGGGCCTCTGCCGGAATTGGACTTACGCAGCTTGACCAATCTGTGAGTGGAGCGCCATCCGCTCTCGTAATGCGACTCCCCAGGGAGTTTTAGCGCGTTGCAGATGTGCCGGATTTCCCGAGTGAATGATGGTACCTCCACTGGTTCCCGGCCCTGGCCCCAGCTCCAGTACCCAATCCGACTGTGCTATGGTATCGGCATCATGTTCGATGACTATCACCGAGTGCCCGAGAGCAACTAAGCCGTGGAGAGCTTTGAGAAGTAGCGCCACATCGAGGCGATGTAACCCCGTAGTTGGCTCATCGAGTATATAGAGAGTGTGCCCGCGGCGAGCCTGATGCAGCTCTGAGGCTAGCTTAAGCCGCTGGCTCTCGCCTCCTGATAGAGTGGATGATGGTTGGCCAAGCGTGAGATATCCTAGTCCGAGTTCGCACGTAATCGCACACATCTGGTGAATCTTTCGGTGATTCACAAACGTAGTGCGAGCCTCCTCAAAGGTCAGAGCAAGAACTTTGCTTACCGACAGGCCGCGGTAGCTAATAGAATCAGCTTCCAGCGTGAAGCGCGTGCCGCCACAAGTCTCGCACGGCACCTTAGCTTCGGCGAGGAAGCTCATCTCAAGGGTAAGTTCGCCATTACCTTTACAGACAGGACAACGACCCTTGCCCGTATTGTGAGAGAAAAAACTCGGTCCCCATCCACGTGACTTCGCTTCGAGTGTAGACGCAAAAACTGCGCGCACATCATCCCAGATACCGAGGTAGCTAGCAGGAGTGGAGCGAGACGTTTTTCCGATCGGCTGCTGGTCAACCACGAGGAGTCGCTCGATCGGTAGCTCCGAGCTTACATCTCCGTAGTCACTCTTATACAGATTCTTTTTAGGGTCAGCTCCATTAATTGCTTCTACGATCACTCCGTGAACGAGTGAGCTCTTGCCCGCACCTGACACTCCGGCAACGGTGACAAGGCTTTGAAGAGGTACCTCACACGAAATCGATTTCAGGTTGTTTCGCGTGGCGTTTCGTACAGTAAGCAGTGGGACCTGCCGCGACGTTTCAGGGCTAAAGGTAAGCGGTTCGGTGAGAGCACGCCCTGTGCTTGTCTGCGCGTGTGCACGTAGATCAGCGACCGAACCCTGAAATACGATTTCGCCACCGTGGGTACCGGCACCTGGGCCCACCTCGATAATCTGGTCTGCGTGGAGGATATTATCGAGCTCGTGCTCTATCTGGATGACCGTGTTACCCCGGTCGCGTAATCCGGTCAATGTGTCCAGCAGTCTACGATTGTCTGCTGGGTGCAGACCAGCGCTTGGCTCATCAAATATGTAGGTAACGCCCGTTAGGGGCGAGCCGATAGCAGTCGCCAGCCGTAGCCGCTGAAGCTCGCCGTTGGAGAGGGTTGAACACTCGCGGCGTAGCTCAAGGTGATCGAGACCAAGAGCGGTGAGGGTACGAAGCTTACCTTCAAGCTCATGAATGATCGGTTGTGCGATCTCACGAATCGAAGGGTCGTCCGAGAGTGGTTTAAGTCGCTTCAGCAGCGTTGGAGCGGAGAGGGCTGCAAGCTGATCGATGCTTTGATCAAAAAGCTTGATGTTGCGGCCGATCTCATGGAGTCGGCTGCCGCCGCACTCGGGGCAGCTCTTGTTTTTGATGACTCCGTATCCGTCGCACCGCGGACACCTTCCACGCCGAGAGTTAAACGAGAGGTCTTCAGGATCAGGCTTAAAGAAACCGCGCTGACACACCTGGCAGGTCCGTTGCGAGCTGAAGACTCGGTCGTTGCGGCCATCGTGCACGACTACCGTACCTCCGCCTATGGAAAGAGCCTGTTGTACACCTTCAACGAGGAGGTCGACAGCGAGGTTCTTAACTGAGCAG
>JBIKKR010000029.1:0-23761 GCA_044360225.1 Bdellovibrionota bacterium
TAACCGAGTTATCCACAGGGTAGCCAGGGGTGGCCGATCTTTCTGCGAACAGGTGGCCGATCTTTTGCGAATAAGCAGTCCTAGAGTGTGGAAGGAGTTGCGTAAGTCTAAGGTGAAGTGCAGCGAGAATCGCACTGCGTGGCTCATGGCTGAGATGGGTCTTGTAGCAAAAGGAGCCCGTAAATTCAGGGTTACAACGAGCCCCAGCCGCTCTGAGAAGAGAGCCAAGCGGATAGCAGCTAACATTCTTGCAAGGAAGTTTAACGTGAGAGATCCAAACCAGGTATGGTGTGGTGACATCACTTATATATGGACCGCTGAGGGGTATATGTATCTGGCTGTATTCCTCGATCTGTTCTCACGTCGGGTAGTTGGTTGCGCACTCGGAACGCACTTAACGGCGGATCTGGTATTGCGTGCTTTAAAACAAGCGATACTGATTCGGCGTCCTCCACCTGGGCTCATCATTCATACCGATCGCGGTAGCCAGTACACATCCGATGCCTTCATCGCACTTGTTCAACAGGACCAATTTACTATGAGCATGAGCCGTAAGGGTAATTGTTGGGACAATGCGGTGGTGGAGAGCTTCTTTGCAACTTTAAAGCGGGAGCTGATCGTTGGAGAGAAGATTCGCTACCGATACCAGCTTAAAGAAATGGTTACGGAGTACATCGATCGATATTATAATCAGGTGCGGATGCATTCCACTCTTGATTATAAATCGCCGATGGAGTACGAGAAACAACGAGCGTAGCGTTTGGGGGAAGATGCCGAAGGCTGTAAGTTTCAAAAAATAACGCGCGAACGGGGGGTAATCTACAACCCCCGTGAAGTGAGCGTCATCAAAAATCGAAACTTACTGACTCAATGAAAATGGGGGAAGACCATACTGGAGAGAGATGGGGCCGAAGAAACTTGAAACACTGGAAAAGGTGTTGAGAGACCTCGCTATCCTACGGATTGAGCAGGATGAGTAAGTTCCTTGGAATCTATCACTTGTGCAGAAAGCTTATGACCTCAGCTCTATTGCCACCATCTCATGCCCCTCACTCTGCTCCTCAACGCCTATAGTGGCAGCCCTAACACGCTGCATCACTGATTCAATCGCCCACCCTGTCACCGGCTTCTCGATGTGAAAGAGCTGCCTTGACGAGTCTTCATCCCTGTTAGTGGGTCGTCGGGAATCCGTCGGAGAGCAGAGGCATATCACTGACAATTCTGGAAACGCTGCTGCTAGGTCCTCGCACACTGCGTGGTGAGACGACGACATCCCCTCTTTATCGACCATGATCGCTCCCCAGCGAGCAGGCTCCTGCGCTAGCAATTCACGGGCGTGTCGGATGTCGAATGCCCCGTGCGATGAGAAACCCAAGGATTCCAATGCGCTGGCGATAAACGGCTGTACACCAGGATCGACACCCAATAGCAGAACGCCCCGCGCCGTCGCCACTATCGAATCTGCCTGCTTCTCATCACCACCTGTTACTGCGGTATAGAGCGGCAAATAAATGCTAAAAATAGAACCTTCACCTTCCTTGCTGTGCACTGTTATGACACCGTTGTGATCCTTCACAACAGCATACGCAGCAGCCAAACCAAGGCCAGATCCTGAAAGCCCTACTCCAGTCTCTCGATCAACGTTTTTAGTGGTAAAAAACGGTTCAAAGCAGCGAGACTGCTGCTCGGGCGTCATACCGATACCATTGTCCCTAATATCGATACGCACGTATGCCCCTGGCGACAGGTCGACTGCAAGCTCGCTAGCGCGAACGACCACCGAATGTGCAGAGATATCGATCTCACCGGCACTAACTCCCGTTAAAGCATCCCGTGAGTTGGCAAGCATGCCTGAGATGACCTGTTGTAGCTGGGTCGTATCTGCATAAATCGAAGTTTCAGCTGCCAACTGATTATCGATCGCGAGACGAGTATCGCGTCCTACAAGTGTTTCATACAAAGTCCGAGACTCTTCGAGGAAAGGCGCTACGTGCACCTGCGTTTTCTTACTCGGTCCCTTGGTAGCAAAACTGAGCAACTGTTTGACCAGTGCCGCACCACGCATCGCAGCCTCCTGAATGGTTTGGCTAGCTTGCGTAACTGGCCTATTTCCCTTTGCGTTTAGTTGGACTAAAGAAACCTGCCCAAGAATAGCCTGCAATATATTGTTAAAATTGTGCGCAACCCCTGAGGCGAGCAATCCAGCGGTGCGCATCTTAACGGCATCGGCCATCTTAGACTCAAACCGACCCGCCATCATGGCAGTTGCCATTTCGTTCGCCATACTCACCAGCAGCTGAAGGCGTTCGGGTGATAAGAAGGTCTGTGTCGAGAACGGTTCAAGGACAAGAAGGCCCATAACCTGTCCGACCGTCACCATAGGCACAATGACGAGGGACTCGGGTTCACGAAAGAGCGATACAACACCTTCAGGCGCTTCAGAGGTGAGGTCATCAAGCACTACCGGGGCCTTCTGCTCAAGAACCTCAAGGAGAATAGGTTGTTGTTCTGTTACGGCAATCTGCGAGGTGATCGTATCTTCGTTCACATCAGGCCCGAAACCAGCACGCCCAACAACGTAGTTTCCTTGTTGGTTCATGAGACCGACCCAGCACCGTTTCAAGGCAAACTCCTGGCGCAATGTGGGAAGAATCTGCTCGGAAAAATCAACTGCTGCTCTGTGTTTGGCCAATTGCCGGCTCACGGTGTACAGCGCTGCAAGCGATGCGCTCTGGCGCCGTTGCACTTCAAGCATCTCAGCTTGTCGAATTGCGAGCGTCATTTGAGACGCAGCTGATACTGCAACCTCAAAATCGTCACTATGGTAGGCATCTGCGACACGCTTAAATAAAACGATAGCTCCGTACACGGTGCTCTCGAACGTCAGGGGAATGATCATCGCCGAATGCAGGCGCTCTAGTTTCGCAAGACGCAGAGCAGCGCGCGGATCGCTCTGCATATCGGGGATCAAAAAACGGCTATGCGAGTCGAGAGCCTCTGTTAAGAGACTCGGTCCCTCAAGAACCTCATCCATGTTGGCTAAGTAGTCCTCAGAGAGGCCCACGGCAGCTACGACCTCCTTCGACTTTCTCTCGTGGTCACAAAACACGGCATATCCACAGTCTGACCCCGTCGCTCCGATGACGGCACGCAGCCCTGTAAGAGTAACCATAGCGGGATCGTGAAGCTCGCCCAGCGTCCTAGAAACCTCGTAAAGTGCCTGAAGCCTCGCATTCTGGCGGACGAGAGATTCCTGAGCTGAACGCCGTTCGGAGACATCGATACCGAATCCCTCCCAGCCGAGGAGTCTATTATCGCGATCAAAATACGGGATTGCTCGAAGTAGAATCCACCGTGATTGCCCCGTCTTCTGGTTGGTGATGCGAACCTCTTCCTCTAGCTCGGCTCGTTTGGATTGTAGCTTCTTAATCCTTCGGACAAGTCGAGGAGCGTCGCGGACATCAACTACACTTCCCCAGATTGATGGATCTCCGCGAAGTTTCTCCGGCGCTACACCAAGGAGCTCCTCTGTATTTCCGAAGACGTCGGTGACGCGAAAGCTGCTATCAGTCGTCAGGATGATAATATTTCCCTGAGTAGCGAGTCTCTGATAGCGGTCCACGCTATAATCTCTGTCATCATTTCGAGCCGGGTCAGCCTTAGCCACGGGTTTTGGAACCGGAAGCTGGTCTCCGAGCCTCTTGAACGCGGCAACTTCATCGCCATGCCAGCGATGGAAGCTCCGCCTGTAAAAGCACGAGATAACGCCAAGCGGCGTTGCGCCTTGCTGAATGATGAATGCCCCAAAACTCTTCACCCCGAGTGTTGTCAACACGTTTGCAAGATCGCCTGGCAAACGGGCGCGACTCAAATCGTTAACGGTCAAGGGAGCCGCAACAGGAACGCCTCGGTACGTCAGCCCATTCGCGCCAGCCGCAAATACGTGCTGTTCAAACCCCGATGTTGCCTGATTACGAAACAGCGTGAAGGTTGCTCGCAGCTGTTGTTGTGCATTACACAGAGTCGTAGCGAGCGAGAGATCTACATGCACCTCATCGCACTGTAGGGCTCGGGCGATAGACTCTGCAATCCCGGCAGCTAGGTTGTCGGCGTGCTCCCACACACTCTTGTCAAAGAGGCTTTTCGAGTCAGCATTGCTGTGCGCTTCGTTCGCCATCGGTTCCTTAGAATGCTTCGCCTGCAAACATGTCCGGCGACACTCGCTCCTGTATCCACTTAGGTCGTCCCCGTCGACCGTCGCACTACGACTACCTTTGATCGCTTTACCCGTTTCTCTACTTCAGAGAAGAGCAAAGCGCGGTGTTCGTGCTTACGAGCAGCCTTAGAGTGAGGATCGCCCTCGTCCTGTCTGTGCTCGTCTTTAACCTCTTGGAGGCTCATCTTAAGCTGTTTGTAAAAGCGCCATCGAGCGAGCGCGTACGCTACGACAGCGATCACGAGTAGCGCGAAGCCACCCTTCACAAACACGCTCCGAATCAACCTATAAAACCCCTGGTATGCCTCGTTCTCACTCCCCTCAAAAGCCGACGGAGTAATGTACGCCACAGCGATCACAATCGGCCCGACGAGCAACAGGACAAAACATACCCGTACTAAGCCTAAGGCCACGTCGATGCACGATTGTTTTACCCGGCCGATGAAGGCTCCTGGCTTGTACTGCTCAGCCCCGCGAAACAACTGTGATGGAAGAAACAGCCCCTTTGATTGAGCCATCCCCACCGCAAAGCCACTGAAGCCAACAACTCCTACCAGTAAGCCGACAACCTTGCATCCGAGCCAACTCGCCTCAACGAGTGCCACCTCAGGTGTCCAAACCCTGTAATTCAACCATTGTACCAAGGTTCCGTTTCTGACCCAAGCAAACGCGGGGAATAATACTACCAAAAGGGCCCACCACTCGACTGCTAGGCTAACCATTCGACTTTTGACGGTTTTTCCCTCGCGACGGGCCTTTTGCAAACGCTTAATTGATGGGGGAAATTCCTTCTCACTCATGGCCTACCTCACTGCTCCGGGAGCCGCGGCTAGTTTGGCCACCCCCACCGCGTTCCGAGTGTGCTCTAAGATAAACGAGTATAACTCCCGAGGATTCCCAAGAAGATTCATAAACAGAATAAAGGTAATAATCATCTTCACGACTGTAGCCGTACTGGTGAACTGAAGCCCCTGAGAAACCTTCGCCATAATCCCCGTGGCGATATCAGTCACTAGATACGCCACAAGCCACACCGAGCTAAATGATAGCGCCACCCCAACGATCGCAACGCCTTGTCTCAGAACCGAGGTAAGCACATCGTTGTACAGGAGAGCTCCCCCAAGTGGAAGCGCATCATAGCTGGCCTTCAGGGCTTCTACGCAGCGATCAAACGCACCGAGATGAATAGCGAGTACCACCATCGCCAAGCGCATAATAGTTGCCATGTCGGACCCCTGCTGTCCATTCAGAGGATCCACTACTGAGCCAATAGTCTGACCCCGAGCTGTGTCGATTAATTCACCGAACATCTCGGCTGCCTCGGCAAGGAAGCGCAGAGGAGCCGCTATCAGTAGTCCGATCAAAAACTCCGGTCCGAGACGAAAAACCGAGAAGCTACTGTCTATGGGAACGACGGGAGCTAATGCGCATGCCAAGCAGACGGCGATAAATAATCGCGGCAGCGTTTGCAGCCCATCTCCCGTTGGGAGTGAGATCAGCATTCCAAACGTCCTTGCGGTTATTCCAGCTACGCCGAGTACATCAAGTGACTCCACACTTAACTCCGTCCAAGAGTCGCGCACAGTGAAAGAACTTTCAGAAAGATCGATTCGAGTGACGCAAATGCCTCTTGGGCGCCCCAGAGCATCACCAGAACCAAAACGACGATTCGTGCGAAGTGCACCATGCTCTGTTCCTGGACCTGCGTAATGGCTTGAAGCAATGCGACCGCCCCAGCACCAAGAGAGATCGCAGCCATCGGAACAAGTGAGATAAACAGTGCAGCGATCAGGGCCTCAGAGATTACGGGGTTCAAAAGCCAGCTCCTATTGGTAAGCCTGTATTAGGTTTCGAGCTAGCAGCAGCCAGCCGTCTGATGAAACAAAGAGTAGTAGTTTAATCGGCAGGCTGACGATCACTGGACTCATCATCGTGAGTCCCATCGCGACGAGCAGGTTGGCGACGACAAGGTCAATGACGAAGAACGGAATCAGAAGAAAGAACGCTAACGTAAACCCCTTCTTGATTTCAGTGAGTACGAACGCAGCAACCGCGATAACCACAGGCACGTTAGATCGATCTACTGGCTGCGACTCCTCTAACGATTTCCGTTCTACCAAGGTGCTAAAGATTGTGAGCTCCTTGTCGCCGCTGTGTGCGACCAGGAAGGTTTTCCACGGTGAGATAATCTCAGAGCCTCGCTGTGTTACTACCTTCACTGAGAGCGACGACAACTCCTGAATCTTCACTTCGCCCATTCGATCCGCGCTCTCGGTCATAACCGGGTGCATAACGATAAGAGACATCACTAGCGAGAGTGCCATTACCAGCGCCGTGCTCGGTGCCTGTTGGGTCCCGAAGCCGCTCCGCAAAAGACTGAGAACGATTGAAAACTTGAGATAGCATGTCCCCACGGCGATCATCAGCGGAACCATTGCAATCCCCAGTGATGCAATTAAGAGAAGCTCAGGAGATAGAGCTTTCATCTTCCTCTCCGTTACACTGCGAACGCTTTGCACGCCTGGGCGCACCTGTTGTGTCGCTCGTTACTCCCACCTCAATCGTTGATATCTTAATACCCATGGCCTGAAGCCGCGACTGAATCGAATGCTTATCTCTCAGAACTCCCGATGCTACCGCCCCAACCGATGGATCAATAAGTACCTTGAGGCCGCCTTTCCCAGCTTTGGTGACCTGCAGATGGACAGTCCCACGTCCAGAGATTGCGCATGAAAGCGCGAGGCTCGTCTGTCCCTGCTCTCTCGTGAAAGCCACGTGCGAGATACCCACCTCATTCGCTCGCGAAGGTTGATGAAGTGCCGCAATGGGCTGAGCTATCTGCGTCTGAGATGTCTGTAGCGGCGGCGTTATCTGATTTTGAATGGTCGGACTCAGGGGCTGATTAGTGTAGGAAGGCTGGCTGGTAACGTTGCCTGGTTGAGAGGTGGTATCCAGCTTAAAAACTCCATCCTCGAGGCTTGAAGGCTTGTCCACCTGTGCATCCGCAGACCGCGAGGCACGCAGTCTAAAGACAGTGCGGGACGTTGTGACTAGATCAGCAACGTCCTCAGAGAGTCTCGACTCTACCTGGTTGGCTCTGATCCTCTGAGATTTTGACAGAAGAGCTTCAAGCACCTCAACTCGCTTTTGCGAGGCTGACAGGGTCATGAGCCCCTCGTGCAAAGTCTTGTTAGCGGTTTGCTGAGAGCGCTGAGCTTGTTGCAGCTGTGAATGCGCACGGCGCATCCGGTCAAGCTGCGCAGCAACCTCCGTAAGCTGCGCAGCAACCTCTGTAAAGCCCTGATTGCCACCTGCCGGGGGTACCTGCCCTGCAGCCGGTCCTGGTGGCGCTACCTTTGCTTTGATCGCCTCTGACCAGAACTTACGCTCCTTCTCTCCAAAGACCTGATTGTGATGGTCTGCAACCCTTTTTGCATCGCCAACACGCTTGAGGTCTCGCAGGTACGCGACCTCTGCATGAAGTGATTTAGCACGCAGCAGCTCTGAGCGAACCATCGTGCCCCCTATTGATTCTGTTGCAATTTACGCATGGAAGCCACAGCGCTCTCTGATACCTTTGAGACCAATTCAACACGGAGTTGGTACCGAGAAACGTCTACCTGAAGTTTTATCAGCCCGGACAAGTGATCGATCTGACCAGACGGCGACAATCCAGATCTTGCTCCGTTGTGGATGTAGTTGCCGAGCCGACTAACGATATCTGACCACCCTTGGTTGATCGGGCCTTGGCTCCCACCTAAGCTTTCAAGAGTCGTCTGGAGCGTAGCAGCGCCCCCAGCTGGGTATACTTTCATCGTAGCCTCCTTAACTGCCGAATACGGCTGAAGTGTGCTTACTCCTAATTATCGAAAATTACCCTAAAAAGTTGCGTATTAGCGGTTGGAGACGTTTCTTTTTTTCGTTCGGGGTGAGAAATAGGATCAGTGATTCCCTGACTAAGGGCGCTAACAGCCCCTCAGGGTGGCAGTATGTAGGGTTCGATAGCCTTGGCGAGGCTTGCAACAGCGCGCGGCTTACCAAACGCCGCATGGTACACGGTAGAACCAGAGGCGGATTCCTGTCTGCCGAGCTCTCTGTAAACCCCTCCAGCGCCTTGGATCAGAGCCTTGGTTGCTACTAGGTCCCACAGCTTTAGGTTGAACTCGACCGCAACGGCGAGACAGCCCCGTATCGCCAGTGAGTGCGCGTAGACATCGTAATAGATTCGCGAATGTGGATGAAACTTGAGAATCGCATCAAAAGCTCCAAGGTGTCCGCCCCTGGAGAAAGTTGCCGGACAGTTGGTGCCGATAATGTCATGAGAGCTAAGGCCGGACTCTGGTAGATCTCCCAGATAAACCCGCACATCGTTGTAAAAAGTGCCCTGGCTTGGTCCGCCGTACAGTGAATCACCTAAAACAGGGTGATCAATCCACCCCATAATTGGTTCTCCCTTGTGCAACAGCCCGAGGATCGTCCCAAAGGTCGGTATCCGATTAATAAGGTTCTGGGTCCCATCAATCGGGTCGATCGTCCACGTAAAATCTGCACCCTCGTTTTCCCACCCGAACTCCTCACCTAATATCCCGTGCGAGGGAAATTTTTGTCTGACAGTGTGGCGGACGAGTTCTTCGCAACGGAGATCGACCTCACTCACCGGAGTGTCATCATCTTTCAGCTCCGAGTAAATGCGGCTTCGATTCCACAGTGATAGAACTAGCTGGCGGGTTCGCCCAATCAATTGCTGCCCGAAATCGATGACCTCATCGAGTAAGTATGGCGATGTTTCGTCTGACATTCCCCCTCTAGTATCGCTCAACCCTCAGATAATCTTCTCCTTGCAGAACTTCCCCCTCGCTGCTTAACGCATATCGGGCGAAGCTCCCTGAAAAGCCCTTGAGCAACTCATTCTTGAGCGCGAGGGGCTCCAGTGTTGTTGCGGCAAGCGTGTCGAGCTGCTTCAGCAGGTCGAGAGCAATTGCAACATAGAATGGATAAGCCGGAGGGTGCTTAAAAAGAGCTTTATAATCGCTCATGAAGCTTTCGAACGCCGCGCCGTCAAAGCGGGCGGACACGCACGTACCATGGAGCCCAAAGTCGGAGGGGCGATACGGGTAATCGCATACATTAACCTCTCCGATGAGCGGAATGCTAATCTTTGCTTCAGCCAAACCACGAATAATTCGGTCGACAGCGCTCTCGTTCACTGGAATAAGAACAACACTCCTACTTCCATTTTGTTTGACCCTGAGAATCTCAGCAGCAAACGACGCAGCATCGGGACGATACGAGATCTGCTCCCGAATACCAGCACCGAGCAACTCGTACAGTCGGTCCGTGAGCGACTGCGCATAGTCCTGCTCCTCGTAGAGAATCGTAGTGGGTCTCAACTCAGGGGACACTAAACGAGCCACCGCCTCAGCAACAGACAACGCATCCGGATTAAAACGTATAACTTCGTCTCCAGTTTCACGAATCCTAGCCGACCCTGCATAGGTCGTCAGGATCAGATCGCCATTTCGCTTAACCAGTGGAGCAACAGCGAGGATGCTACCGCTGCAGGCCATATAGAATACCCGTATCCCCTGGCCGCGAAGCTGATTATACGCGCTGAGTGCCGCTTTAGCCTCGCAGCGATCGTCCTGAAAGACCGGGGTGATGTTCTTAAGGTGAGCCATCTGCAGCACCTCACGAAGGCTCTCCCCCATTCGGCTGCCCGCGCCAGTCAGTGGTGCGATCACTCCAATCTTAAGAGGCTCGGCTTGGCTCGAAGCGCACGGCACCGTGATAAACAGTAGTAGCTGCGCAAGCAGCAACGTAGGCGCATATCGGATGCCCTTTGATACTCGCACTACCAACGCTATGTTACCCACCATGCCTCCCTTCAACTCACCATCACTGACTACAAAACCTACCTGTAATCTTCACGAATAGGATAAAATACATCGATCACTTTGCATTTAGTCAGAGCACGGCCGGTATGTCCAGCATTTGATGGTATCACAAATAGATCCCCCGGATTGAGGATCGTAGTTTTACCCTCAACTGTAAGCTCAAACTGTCCCTCAATGACGTTGACAACCTGCTCATGCATATGGGAATGCTCTGGCAGCGAAGCGTTTGGAGATATCTCCCAGTGCACAAACGTGCTGTGTGCAGAATGATAGAAACGTCCGACAAACCCCGGAAAAATCTCACGCGGTTCAGTCTCTGAGAACTTACTATGGTGCATAATCCTCCTCCGCCATACCTTAAGGACTTGCTCGCCACAATCTTCAGCCCCCTTTGCGTAGCCTGCAAGTTTCTAGTGACAGCTGTCAAGCCGCGTTGATATTCGGGCACAGAGAGGTCTGTCTGTTTTGCAGGAGCCGCTCATGCGGCCCTCAATTGGCATTATTGAAAGTTTCAGCATATAAAGGCCGCTTGGTCTTAAGACTTCGTGAAGGGATCCTCGCAAAATAGCCGCTTTTACCGGCTATGCTCCAATGACAACTTAAAATACCGAAGCTGAGGCTCAGAGTATGGCGCGCCGATATAACCTGGGAGAGCGGTTGTTATTGCCAAAGGAGCCGGGTCAGGTGAGGGTAGATACTAAGCATCCGACCGATCACTTATTTCTGACGGCTGATTTTGTTCACTCGCACCACCCTGTGAAGCAGCCGCACGCTGTGATGCAAGGGGCCTCGTCGGTTCTTCGAGCCCAACGAGGACCATAATGTGATGGGGGTTAATATTTAGGTATGAGCAGACCGCCTGAAAGGAGAATATGTAATCATCCTCTTTGCTCAGGAAATACGACCGAGCCTTGCGCGCGTGCTCATCTTCGCGATTCATATCCGCGATAGCATTCAGAAGAATGGCCCTCAGCAGACCCTTTTCGGGCACCGGAATCTCCGATCCATCGTAGTCGTCAAAGGCCGTAAAAATAGCGGTATTTCTCTTATTGTCTCTCGTCATAGGTAACCACTTACGATGCTAGCGAGCCCTCCAGAGTCCCGACTTTTACAGGCCTTCCTGTAGAATTCTTAGCGGCTGTTTCTCCGGGCCCCTTGAGACACTGGCTCCATTATGCGAGATGAATTGCAATTCCCATTACGTGGCCGACACGGAGATTACATCGTAACCAGCTGGATGTTCTACGACTTTTCGGCTACCGTCAAAGCGCAAGGCTTCATCGAGAATGCCAACTCTCTTGAGTAGGTGGCGGGAGGATCGCGAAGTCCTGCAGGCATTTGGTGCCCTAAAGTTTTCACGGAATGATGTCGAACCTTCCCGGGAGGGCAACGTATCTAAAGTATCGCCCATTGACGCGGTGATATCCTTTCGGCAAGGAGGGCCAGATGAATGTAAAGACAGATCCACTCTTCGCAGTAACCACTATTCTCGATCGAAGCGGGCGGCGCGTCGGAAGCTATCTCGTTGACAGGTCACAGGACGCTCTGAACAGGGACAAGAAACAGCAGAAGTCCAAGAAAGACTCGACGGATACAGAGGACGAGGCTGTGATATTTCACGCCTCGGAGATTCGTGAGACGGATAAAACTCGACCAGCTGAGCCCATAGAGGCTACCGATCCACATCCCCTGGATCTGACGGTTTAGATTTGGCGCCTCTGGCGATGAGTACGGCCCTCACCCGTTCCAGCAACGCATTCTCTCCAAGCCCCATATCAGCGACCGAAATGGTTTCGTCGGGAAGGGAAACCCTAACTTCAAGCCCTTCACGAAACGGTCGCTTGAGAAAAACTGCTTGATAGACAACTCCATCAATCTCAATCTCGCGTGACCACTCGGATGCTTCCATCGATAAAGCCTCTACTCCCACTCAATCGTAGCGGGTGGCTTACTGGAGATATCGAGCACCACTCGGTTGATTCCACGAACCTCATTCACAATCCGATTGCTCACACGGCGGAGAAGCTGCTCTGGCAGAAAAGCCCAGTCGGCAGTCATGCCGTCTTCTGAGTACACAGCTCGGAGGGCTACAGTCTCCTCATAGGTTCGGCCATCACCCATAACACCAACACTCCGAACCGGAAGAAGCACTGCAAATGTCTGCCAAAGTGTAGGGTACAATCCCTCAGCTCGAATCTCCTCAAGGAATATATGATCTGCCTCCTGAAGTACTCTGACCCGCTCCTCGGTGACCTCGCCCAGCACCCGAACAGCGAGACCAGGTCCCGGGAACGGCTGCCTCTGAAGGATCTCTTGCGGCATCTCAAGCTCGCGGCCAAGCGCGCGAACCTCGTCCTTAAAGAGGTCGCGAAATGGCTCGATAAGCTTTAGTTTCAACCGCTCCGGGAGGCCGCCTACATTGTGGTGGGTCTTAATCGTTGCTGATGGACCGCGTACCGAAACACTCTCAATGACATCTGGATAGAGCGTGCCCTGCACCAGGTGCGTCGCACCTGGAATAGCCTTCGCACGTTCCTCAAATACTTCGATAAATAGGTGGCCGATGATCTTGCGCTTGCGCTCGGGGTCCGTAACCCCTTTGAGTCCTTCAAAGAATCGCGCTCTCGCATCAACCAATTCGACATTAAGCTTCAATCCCCGCAAGCGCTGCATGACCGACGCAGCTTCGTTTTTGCGGCCGAGCCCCGTGTCAACGTAGAAGCAGTGAAGACGATCGCCCAAAGCCTTGGCAACCAACACCGCAGCCACGGTTGAGTCTACACCGCCGCTTAGTGCGCAGATCGCTTGCGAACCAGCCGGAACCTGCTCTGATATCGACCGTACCGATCGCTCAATAAAATTCTCAGGGGTCCAATCAGCGGCACAGCCAGCAGAGGTGTATACGAAATTCTCTATGAGCTGTTTCCCTTGGGGAGTATGTACAACCTCAGGGTGGAACTGCAGCGCTGCCATCCGGCGCCTTTCGTCATACATAGCTGCAACTGGCGCCCCCGCACTCGACGCGGCGCATGAAAAGCCCGGCGGCAACTGCTCAACGTGGTCGCCGTGACTCATCCACACACTGAGCCTCTCTCCCTTTGGCCACGAATCAAAGATCCCCTGTTGCTGCTCAATAACGATGGTAGAGGGGCCATACTCACGGCTGGCACCCCTTCCAAGCTTGCCACCAAAGTGGTGAGCCATCAGCTGCATGCCGTAACAGATACCCAGGATTGGGCACCCGATATCAAACCAGGCCGGATTAAACGCGGGCGCATCGGCGTCCGTCACGCTTGACGGCCCGCCCGAAAGGATTAAGCCCCTTACCTTGGTCAGATCGACCTCCGAGGGTGCGATTGTACAGGGCTTTACCTCACTATAAACCTTTAACTCGCGCACCCTACGAGCAATCAACTGCGTATACTGAGACCCGAAATCAAGGATAAGAATCACCGACCCCTCACGTTTAATAACCACGTTTTACAGGCCAAGTTTGGCCATTAAATTAGCTGATTCCGCATACGTTAGCGCTTTCCGCAGATCTTCTCAAATGGTACCTATCGTGGAGGGCTGGTAGATAATCATAAAAAGGGTTGTGGTTAGCGGAGTTTTGGCCGAATAACCATTAGAGAAGAGAAGCACATAGCCTGGCGCTAGCTGACCGGCTTGAGAAGATTGACCTATGGGGAAACAGGGGCACATGACCGAATTGACGCTGCGTCGCTACGCGGTGCTCACGCGTGCTTTCGCTGTGCTGGGAGCTGCACTACTCTCACAGCCCTTACACGCGGATGTGCAAGCTCCAGCCGAGTTCATTTTGACCGCAAGCTCCGGGGTCTACCAAAGCTCTGATGGAAGGACCAAGGTAATCCTCGGTCACAGAGATGGAGCGCAGGGAATCTTCGTGGCCTACTTTAGTGAGGGGATCGCGCCTCAGGAGTTTAATCCCGAGACGACACCTGCTGCCGGCGCAACGAGTGTCTTTATCCGATTTGACCCAACCGTAGAGCATCAGTACTCAGAGGTTGTTGTCGGAGCGCGGAGCTACAGGGCTTTGGGTAACTTGAATATCTGGCTTACCCCGAATGGTAGTGTCTCGGTGAATATCGACAACACGAATCCGTTTGTGACGGTGACCACGCGATCTGAAAGCGGCAAGAACGATGCGCTCGTCGGTTTCTACGGAATGACCGAAGTGGTCAAAGGTGTGGGAAACCTCGCTACTATACTCGCTGCAAATCAACTCAGTCCCGAATTGGCTAAGATCCTCAGGCCCTACACGGCGACTGCGACTGGGCTTCAACTAAACGGCAAAGATGTCGTAAATCCCTCGGTAGGGCTCTTCGTAAGTCGCGAGCACGAATGCAACAAGGGTCAGAATGACGTTTCAATCTTGACACTCTCGCAACTAAAAAATATCCAGGCGGCCAAAGGCGAGGCGCAGCAGGCTCAATTGCTTGAGCGCTTTCTCAAGGAGAATCAGGCAAAGCCACCGACTGCGGGGCACCTTACGCTGCGAGCTGAGAAGAATGGTCCAATGATCCTTCTTAACGTAGCCTCTAAGGACATTTTCGATATGCGCGCCATTAAAAATTCGCTCTCGAAACGAAAAATGATCTGCGTTGTGTCACCAATTGACTAGGAAAACCTGGGCCGGTATCGCAATGTTGTGGACAATGTGCTGCGCTTCTCTAGGCAGCACGCCGCCGATCGTTAGTTATTCCGCTGCGGCGTCTAAATAGAATGCGCACATCGTTGCCTGGAAACTCGACGGCTTTGCGGACGGTATTCTTGAGGTAGCGCTCATAGTTAAACCGTAAGCGATCCGGGTGATTCACAAATACCGCGAATGTTGGCGGCCGAGTAGCGACCTGGGTCGCATAGAGCAGTTTTATCGGTTGGCCCCGGTACACAGGTGGTGGCTTCTGAGTAAAGGCATCAGAGAACATTTTATTAACATCTGCGGTTGAAAGCCGTTTGGTGGCCGCTTCGTGAACGAGCTCCACAGTATCCAGAACGCTGAGGCACCGCAGTCCTGTCTTTGCCGAAACAAATAGCACCGGAGCGTACGCGGCAAACTTGAACACCGATCTGATCGCTCGGCGGTATGCTTCAGCAACTCGAGGATCCTTTTCAATGAGATCCCACTTATTGACGATGATCACCAAACTCTTACCCTTCTCATGGGCGAGCCCGACTATCTTTGCGTCCTGCTCCGTGGGAACCCCCTCCGCTGCGTCGAGCAGAAAGACGGCGACATCACTCTGAGCAAGCGACCTGAGCGTTCTAATATTACTGAACCGCTCGACCGTATTCTCCGCCACGCCAGCTTTCTTGCGCAATCCGGCTGTGTCAACGATCTCGAAGGTACGGCCATTTCGAACGAGAGAACTCTTGATGCTATCTCGTGTCGTGCCCGCAATTGGTGAGGTTATCATCCGCTCTTCGCCGAGCAGCGCGTTGACGAATGTACTTTTGCCGACGTTCGGCTTTCCGATTATCGCAATGTTAATTGTGCCGCGACGCTCGGGGCTCTGTTGAGGTTCTTCAGAGCTGGCAGCTTCATCAAGCGATTCCGTTGCGCTTGGTACGCCCTCGGCATCGTCATCAGCTGCGTTGTCGAGGTGTAGTTCGACTGGATTGATTAGCTCAGTCAATTTAGCCATCAGGTCACGTATACCACGCCTATGAGCCGCGCTTATCGGGATGATCTCCTCTATACCGAGACCATACAGCTCTGTTGCAGTGAGAGCTGCCGAGGGTTTCTCACATTTATTCGCAACGAAGATCGTCGGCTTCTCGATTTGTCGTATCAGATCAAGCACCTCTGCATCGAGGGGGTGAAGACCATGCAACCCATCGAACACCACGATTACCACATCGCTCTGCTTAATCGCCAATTCACTCTGCTCACGAACAGACTGGTGTAATGCGATACTCTCCTCGCCCACAAGAGCACCGGTATCGATAAGCGTAAAGGGGAAATCAAATCTCGTAACAACCTCGTAACACCTGTCACGAGTCACCCCTGGCTGATCCTTCACAACCGCTTTACGCTTACCAGCTAATGCATTAAAGAGGGTCGATTTGCCAACGTTAGTGCGGCCGACGATACATACTGTTGGAAGTCTACTCTGGTTTGTCATGATCTGATGCTCCTCCCTGAACGACCTGTGCACTGGAACTCACTGCTGGATTGCCGCCAGCTTGCGCGTCGGTTGGGACCGCGTCCCGATTAAGTGGCCCACGCAACAACGCCTCCTCTGCAGCCGCTTGTTGCGAAGCCTTCTTCGTAGACCCACGCCCCCTTCCAACGATACGGCCATTAATCTCTACAACTGATATAAACATCGGCGAATGTTCTGGTCCCTCCGTGCACTCGATGCGGTAGACCGGCGCACTGCCCCCTGCAGCATGCAGCAGCTCTTGCAACTCCGTCTTCGGGTCACGCGGTATTACCGTCATGATATCATCCCCCAACAGCCGAGCTACGCACTCACGTGCAACTTCGAACCCAGCTTCAAGGTAGACGGCACCGATTACCGCTTCGAGCACATCAGCCAAGATTGAGGGCCGATGGTTCGCGCCGTTGGCGAGCTCGCTACGGCTAAGACGAATAAATCGGCTGAGCGAGAGCCGTTGGGCTATCGTTGCCAGCGATGATGCCTTCACAAGTGCTGCACGCATCTTTGAGAGCTCTCCCTCGGACGCGCTCTCGTGTTTAATAGAGAGCAAGTGAGCCACAGCTAGGTCGAAGACCGCATCCCCGACAAATTCAAGTCGCTCGTAATCACACGCCGAAGTGCCGGCGTGAGCCGACCTATGGGTGAATGCTCGCGTCAGCCAGCTGCGATCCTTAAACGAATATCCAAGCTGCTCCTCTAAGGCCTGGTACTGATCGTCTTGCGAATTACCGCTGTCGGTAGAGTCAGAAGCTGATGTTGACGAGGAGGATAACTCCCCTAAGAGAATCCGGTGTGACATTTTAACAAGGCTCATGCTTGAGCCTCACACTCACAAAAGTAGCCTAGCTACGTACTAGCCAGAGCTCTCTTTGGTGAATGAGAGGTAAATTTCTCGATATTATAGCAGTTATTAGCCGCTTTTCCAAATTAGCCCCGGCTCTTGATACCACAAGGGCACCCTACGAATCCGGCTAACACCCTGAATTTACCCAGTCTAATGATGTGCGATTCGGCCGCCCGCCAAGAGCTCCTCGTTGTTCAAATCGTAGAATACTGCGGCTTGTCCAGGGGATACTGGCGCCCATTCATCGATCCACTCGACGGAAACGTTCAGCGCGTCGAGGACCGTTATACGAGCCCGCACCCCCTCGTGGCGCGAGCGTACCTGCGCCACAGCATCGAATGAAAAGGGAGTTTGCGCCCCAGAAACCCGCGAAATTAACTGCGGCGATACCCAGTGCATCTCGCCAACTAAAAAGCCCTCACGCTTGAGCTCTTCCTTGCTGCCTACAACAACCTCGTTGGTTGCTGCAGTAAGACCGATTACGTACAGCGGCTCTGCGGCGCCTCCGAGGTGAAGTCCTCGTCGCTGTCCCACTGTATAGCGGTGGATCCCATCGTGCTGGCCGACGACTGAACCATCCTTAGTTACGAAATTTCCGCGTCCCCTACTACCCCCGATGCGCGTTACAAAATCTTGAACGCTGCCGGAGACAAAGCAGATATCCTGGCTCTCAGCTTTATTGGCTGTTACGAGACCAGCCTCACGAGCAATCTCTCTGATCTGAGGCTTGGTAAATTCACCAACAGGAAACAGGGTCGACTTCAGTTCCTCTTGTTTGCAGGTGTAGAGGAAGTAGCTTTGATCCTTTGTCCGATCAACTCCCCTCAGAAGATGGTATCCATCAGCACTCGCTCGTATCCGCGCGTAGTGCCCCGTGGCTACATGATCGCAACCGAATGAAGCTGCTCGTTCACGTAACTCACGAAACTTGACCTTGCTGTTGCAATCGATGCACGGATTTGGGGTGAGCCCCTGCTGGTATGTCTGCACGAACCTACTAATGACCTCACGCTCGAAGGTCTTCTCGAAATCCACCACATAGAAAGGAATTTCAAGCTTTGCTGCCACCATCCGCGCATCACAGAAATCAGCAGGCGAGCAACACGTTGCACGGCTATTCTCGGCGGAGTTCTTCTTGTAATCCCACACCTGCATAGAGACTCCGACCAGCGGATATCCCTGTTGCCGCAGTAAGTGAGCGGCCACTGAGGAATCTACTCCGCCGGACATAGCGACGACTACTGAAGCCTGCGCTTGAGGGGGTGCCAGAAAGGTTTGATTGCTAGAACTATTCATCGTATCGACGCATCCTTTCGACTATCGTTTGAACTTTTTCAACAGCATTCCTCGCAACCGCGGCGTAACAATCATCTGATCCATGCTCCGCCCGGAAGCTAATCCGTACCGTAGCGCGTACCCGGTCATCACTCTGCTCCATCGCCAAAAGAACATGCGATGGCTCAGGCTTACCAGAAGAGCACGCAGCACCGGAAGAGATGAAGATCCCTTCAAGATCGAGCGCGACAACGAGGTCATCCGCTCGTATCCCAGGGATATACACATTGGATGTATTGGGCAACCGAGTTACCTGACTACCATTCACCGCACACCCCGGTAGGGCAGCGATCAACTCGCTCTCGAATCTATCACGAACTCGCCGCATGGCCCTACCGCGTCCCTGGCCCTGCTTGAGTATCTCCTGGGCCGTCGCTCCCAAAGTTATTATGCCGAGTACATTCTCTGTACCCCCACGCAGCTTGGATTCCTGTGGTCCTCCAACAAGAAGGGGAGATACTTGAACCCCCTCGCGAATTACCAATGCACCTACACCAGTGAGAGCGCCAAGCTTGTGCCCCGACAGAGTCAGAAGGTCCAGGCCACTTCGATCGAACTGAAATGGAATCTTGCCGATAACCTGCGCAGCGTCCGTATGAATCAACGCGCTGGGAGCTATCCGACGAGTCTCGTTTGCTATTGTGGTTATGTCATTAACAACGCCGGTCTCGTTGTTCGCAGCCATCACCGAAACCAGTGCTGTTGTCTGATCAACTTGAGCGGCCACAGCTGCAGGTGTGACCTCCCCCTGGAGATTCGGCTGCGCAAGCCGCAGCATAACACCAGAACATGAAGCCCGACGTAGCGGCTCTAGAATACACGGATGCTCTATGGAAGAGGAAACCACCCGAGCACCTGGCGTCGCTGCAGAATTGATTACCGTGTTGTTTGCCTCCGTTGCTCCGGAGGTAAATACAACGAGGTCCTTTGGCCTGGCTCCAACCAGCGCTCGAACGTGTTCACGAGCCTCCTCAATAGCGGCTTTTGCCCGCTGCCCGCCTCGGTGAATTGATGAGGGATTGCCCAATCGACTCAAAGAAACTCGCACGAGCTCCTGCAAAGACTCGCTCGGGGTATAGGTGGCATTTGCGTCGAGATCCAACAACATACGTCTCTAGCGAAAATTAGCCACCAAATCTTGTGGCCGCGTAACGGTCTGCCGACCCCTATCATCAGCTGATAAACAGACTTTGTCTGCCCTCGGCGAGCACGTTAAGGATGTTGTACTATGCCTTCACTTACTACGCAAAGTATCGGCGCTGTAGGAGCACCCTTGGCGAACGCTCCCCATGCAGTCCAGCTATCTCGAGCCTCTCAGGCAGGAGTTCAGGCGGGGGTTCAGCAGAACCAGAACGCGGTACGTGCTATTCACAGCGCGACCCAAGTGCAGCAAGGCTCTAAACGCTCGATCCAGGCCGACGCACGGCCGGAGGGAACATTCGAAGAGGGCTCTGAGGACCGCGGCGAACGTTCTGATGATGGTGCCATCAAGCGGCAGGGGTCTCCGCGAATTGATACCGTTGCGTAGACGGATCCACCAGACGCAACAAATCACGCCTTTCGACCGATATACTCAATGCGCACTACATGCGACTCGATGCGGTTTTTAGAGACCCGAGACCGCCGTTTTTTGGATTTCCAGTGAAAAAGAGCTACGACCAGTTTATTGCGTTGTTAATCGGTATCGTTATCACCGTATGGGCCGTTTTCGCGCTCAAGACCCCCCGCCTAAACAAACCGATTAAGGCGAGCCCCCTTCTCTTCCGTGCCGATGACGCAGAAACCGTATTCGCTTTCGGCCTGCGGCTACCACTGGCGTGCGCTGACCTGTGGAGTCTCGAGCAGATTCCAAACCTATCGAGTCGTGTCGCCGAGCGACTTGTGACCCACCGCTCGGAAATTCTCCGTAACGCACGCGCGCTTGGTCCCAAGCAGGCATTACAGAATGTCTATGGGGTTGGGAAGGCAACCGCAGGGCGATTACTTACCTATCTCGATCCCTCCACTGATTGCATCCAAGACCGCGCTTTCCTAACGCCATTTACTTTGAGCACTGATGGCCACCGTGAGTCTGCCAGTCCCTAGACCAGCCAAAATTGCGCGCCGGTAGGTTTATTTTTTTAACCGCTAGCTATAAAGTCGTGCCTGTATCTATGCGGATTCTGATCCTAGCAACATCTCTTGACAGACCCGAAGCAGCTATCTTTGCTGGACTGGCTCGTCGCGGTGCTTCGATAACCGTCATGGGAGTTCCAACTCCTGAGCATCGAGCTACCCTTGAGGAAGCTGGCATTCCAACGATAGAATTTCAATTCAAAAACAGGTTTGACATCGGCGGAATGATCCGTCTTCGCAAACTGGTCACCGAGCGGTCCTTTGACCTTGTATACGCACTATCCAATCGCGCTCTTTCGAGTGCCGTCATCGGGCTTCTCGGTATTCCCGTAAAGATAGTCGCCTATCGCGGCACCGTTGGTCACATTAGCTGGCTTGATCCATCATCATGGTTTACGTACCTTAATCCGAGAGTTTCAAAGATTCTCTGCGTGTCCAAAGCGGTTGAGCGATATCTTGCTGATAAGGGAGTTCGGCAGGCGCGTCTCGTCACTATTTACAAGGGACACAATCCTGATTGGTATACAGTTGCAAACAAACCGGTGAGGTCGCAATTCAACATCCCAGAAGAGGCCTTTGTAGTAGGTTGCACTGCGGTTATGCGCGCCGTCAAGGGTGTGGACGATCTAATCGCGGCCGTCACGCTCCTACTTGAGGAGATTCCCTCTCTGCATCTCTTGCTCGTTGGTTCGATCAAGGACCGTGACATTAAACGGGCAGTTGAGAACTTCCCTCAGAAACACCGGTTGCACCTTACCGGATTTCGCACAGACGCAACACAGCTTGCGCGCCTAGCTGATGTGACCGTGATGGCATCAAAGAACCGCGAAGGATTCCCCAAGTCAGTAATTGAGGCGATGTCTCAGGGGGTTCCAGCGATAGTAACATCGGTGGGCGGCATGCCCGAGCTTGTTGGAAATGGAGTGGCGGGAATGCTGGTTGAACCAAGCAATCCAGAGTCTCTGGCCCAGGCTATTAGAAAGCTACATCACGATTCTCAGCTTCGCGAGTCTCTGGGGCGCGCTGGTGCCGAACGAATAGCGACTATTTTCAATGTAGAACAAACGATAGAGCAAACGTACTCGGTGTTTATTTCGCTGTGCTGCAACGATCAAACCACTCCATCTCCCTCTTACTGCCAGCGATAAACGCTGAACGTTGATGAATATCTTTGGGCGCGATATCGACTATTCGATCAACTCCATTTGTCGCCATACCACCTGCTTGTTCAGCGATAAACGCTAGTGGTAAGCATTCATAGAGGAGTCGCAATCTACCCTGGGGACGCCTACTGTCGACTGGATAGAGAAATATCCCTCCACGACGGATCGTCCGGTCGAAATCAGCCACTAAGGACCCAACGTACCGGAGTGAGTACGGCGTAGCGGCCTGGGCGTTGCTCGCCTTGACCTCGTCGATAAACCGCCGGGTGGCGTTATTCCACCACACAGAGTTCCCCTCATTGATACTGAAGATAGACCCTTGATCTGGAATGCAGATCGATTCCTCGGTAAGCACGAACTCGCCGATCGTCGGGTCAAGAGTAAACCCATGCACGCCAGATCCAGCCGAATATACAAAAGAAGTCTTAGCTCCGTATACCGAGTAACCAGCTGCAACTATATTCCTACCAACCTGACAGAAATCATCTTCGCTCGCTACTCTCGTCAGATCCTTCCGCCGAAAGATGCAAAAGATAGTTCCGGTAGGAATATTTGATCCAATGTTAGAAGAACCATCGAGGGGATCAAATGCAATCACGTATTTCCCACCTGCCTGCGTAGCTTCCGTTGCGATTACGCTATCCCGTTCCTCAGACACTAGAAGACCGAAGTGGTGCGAGGACCCCAAAAGCTCCACGAGCACATCGTCTGCTTCCTGATCAAGCTGCTTTGTCTCTTCACCGTGGATATTGGTCTTGCCAGTATATCCGTGTAGCCCCTTAAATCCGGCGGTGGCTACCATCTGGGCTATCAGTTTCACCGCAAGCGAGATCGAGACGAGCAGATCCGATAGCTCTCCCGTGCTGTCGGGATACCGGCGGTCTTGGCTGTGGATGAAGCGGCTAAGTGTGTTGGTCGGGATCATGCAAGTGTCGATAAGGATACATGACGGTAATAAACTTGACTAGAAAAATCGTTTTAACAAAAGATTTTCCACACCTCAGCTCGTTAAACCGAATCCGATACATGTTCATCGTCCGCTATCCAACGTGGCAAGCTAATCACACAGAGGCGATTCTTCTCCGAGGCTTCTATATAATTTGGTGATGCACTCCTCTCGTAACTACGCAGAGCTCGTTCGCCTGAAGCTCGTAGTTTTTCCGACTTCCGGTTGACGGGTCGTAGGTCTGCAAAGTCAAGACTCCATCAAGAACCAGATATATCTCATCGAACATCTTGTGAAAATGCGCTTTCGTTGGACGAATATCTAAGGCTAACGCCAGATCAAGCCCTGGCTGCTCGCCACCTGACAAAAGCTCTCTTATCTGGCCGCACGTCTCAGTTTCAATAACCTTGTGATCTTTGTTTAGGATTACTTTCATAACGTGTCGTTGATGCAGCAGGGTTACGACCGCGTGGCAGCGCAGTTCTGACAACTACCTCAGTCTACTCTCTTGATCTCTCCTTGCTCTGTCACGTAGTGAATCTCTTGAGTGATTCCACGAGCAACTTGCTTTTCGTCAAAAGAGATAGTCTCTCCATAAATGCTGAGACCTCGTCGAAGAGTAGTCAGTCGATCTGGGCCGTCTATAGCGGCAACGGCCATGCGCGCCGCATAATAGCCCAAATCAGCACTGAGCACCGGCGATCGGTGAAACATGGCTTTAAAGCTCTCTGAGAATTGCGGATTATGCGGCTTTCTTCTTAGGAAATAAACGTTTCGCGCCTGCAGCGGAGTTACAAGCTTTTGCGTTATAGCTGTCTCAAACGCAGAGTGACCAACAAGTAATGTTCCCTGCATCCCGATCTCCGCGCGTCTCTTCAGAAAATTAGCCAACCCCTCTGGTTGTCCATCGACGTAGGTAACATCCGGAGCAGCTCCTCTTAGCTTAAGAAGAACAGACCGCGCCTCGGTACATGTAAGGTCTTGATACTCAAAATCCCCCACAAAACTCCGACCCGAGTCCGAGAAGAGGCGTTGCATCTCGTCCGAGAAAGTTTGGCTAAAT
>JBIKKR010000246.1:0-2821 GCA_044360225.1 Bdellovibrionota bacterium
CATCAAAACAACCTCCGCCGCCCGCGAACAGAACGCCCGCTTTACCGTAGCGTCATCCCAGTCTCCACAGATTAACGATTATGCTTTTACAGTACGCACAAATCCGTGTTTTTAGTGACACGCAGGGGCATTTCGGGCTATGATTCTGTGCGGCGATTGGGGGCGCGCGAGTGAGTGCGCGAACCCGGCCAGGACTTGAGTGGAGCAACCGTAGTGCATAGACCTGTGATGCGTTGCCAGTCGCCGTTTTTATGTACCCTCCAATTTTCCGGCAGCTAAAGTATCCGTGTCATACCTCGTTCTCGCCAGAAAATATCGCCCGTCCGGTTTTAACTCGGTAAGCGGACAAGAGCACGTAACGCGCACACTCGCTAATGCGATACAGCGCGGAAAAGTTGTTCACGCGTACCTCTTCACGGGACCACGAGGTGTTGGTAAGACCTCGGTAGCGCGCATTCTTGCCAAGGCGCTCAATTGTCAAGCTACCGAGAGCGCTGAGCCGTGCCAAGAGTGCGTTGCGTGTAAAGAGATCGCCAGTGGCACGAGCATGGCGGTTCGAGAGATCGACGGCGCCTCACACAATAGTGTCGATAATGTGCGCGATCTGATGGACTCGTTTAAGGCGTTGCCACCTCCGGGTTATCGGAACAAGGTGTACATTATCGACGAGGTGCACATGTTGAGCATCTCGGCGTTTAACGCGCTACTCAAGAGTCTCGAAGAGCCACCCCCGAACACGATTTTTATTCTTGCGACAACCGAAGTTCACAAGATTCCTGAGACGGTTATATCGAGGTGTCAGCGGCATGATTTCAGAGCCCTCAGTGTTTCTGTTATCGAGGGACGATTAGCTGAGGTTTGCCGTCAAGAGAAGCTTGAAGCGGAGCCTGAAGCGCTCACGATGGTAGCGCGATTAGCGGATGGGTCGATGCGTGATGCCCAGACGCTTCTTGATCGTGTGCAGACCTTTTGCACAGGAAGGATTACTGCAGCTGAGACGAGTAAGGCTTTAGGCAGTGTTGAGCGTAGCGCGCTTGCGCGGTTAGCTCATACTATTGTTAAGCGAGATGTAGAGCAGGTTTTGGCAGGAGTAGCAGAGTTGTTCGCAACGGGTAGTGATCCGGCTACGCTGCTTAAGGAGTTTGCTAATTTCTGGCGCGAGGTATTTATCGCCAAGCTAGGGGGGGAGGCGCGCTTAAAGACCTTGGGGCTCGGAGATGACTCCGTCGTTGATTTGTTACGACTCGTTGCAACCCTTGAGGTAGTTGATGTGCAAGATCTCTGGGATCTTGCTCGTGAGGGGGCAGATAAGTGCATGCGCTCCTCGTACCCGAGATATGGATTTGAGGCCCTGGTGGTGCGGATGGCGACGAGGCAGCCGATCAGGGAGATCGGTGAGTTGATTGGTCAGTTGTCTGCAACGGGTAGTGCCCGTTCGCAGCCTTCCGCAGGTAGCCAGGGGGCTGTTGCTGCTACGGTGACCAAGGGGGCCATGCCTCAACAGGCGATGCCAAGCTTGCGGGAGCCCGAGGCGCGTGCCGCGTCGGCTCGATCATCTGGTAGCGCCACGACTATCCCGACCAATTCTGAGACAGCGCCGACAGTAGCAGCGACTGCCGCGATAGTGCAGGCTCTCAACTGGGATAACTTCCTCAGGTTTGTAGGTGAGAATGGAGGAAGGATCCTCCTGGAAAACTTAAAGCGACTTGCGGTAACCCGTTTTGAGGTCGGAGTCCTAGAGGCGACTGGCCCTGAGTTCACGATAACGAGCATTACTCGCGATAAGGCTAAGATCCAAGAGCTGTTCGTTGCATTTGTTGGAGAAGCGGCTCGTGGGAGTCAGAGCCAGGCGAGTGCCCAGTGGAAAGTGACCTTGAAAAAGTCAGCGGTTGAGCCAGAAGCTGTGAATCCGCAAAAGGCGCAAACCAACAAGATAGAAGAGATTGAATCGCACCCAGCGTTACAGAGCCTGCAAAAGATATTTCCGGGTAGCAAGGTAGAGCAGGTGCGGGTAAAGAGTGAGTAAGAAGGTATAGAGCAGCAAGGGGAGGATATGGCCAAAGGATTTAACGGCATGCCGGGTGGAAACATGCAGGCGCTGCTCAAGCAGGCGCAGAAGATGCAGAAAGACATGCAGCAGGCTCAGGTTGAGGCCGAGGCTTTCGAAGCTGAGGGGAGTGCTGGTGGTAGCGCTGTGCGAGTAGTCGTGAACGGAAAATATGAGGTTGTCAGGGTAAAGGTATCACCTGAGGCGTGCGATCCGAGCGATGTCGAGGTGCTCGAGGATATGGTGCGAGTTGCGATGAATGATGCTGTCCAGAAGGTGCGTAAGAATACCGACGAGAAACTCGCTCGAGTGACCGGCGGTATGGGCGTGCCAGGGATGTTCTAGAGGACCTGAGCTGCATGCTTTCGTATCCCCCGGCGCTACAAAAGTTGATTAAGGAGTTGTCGAAGCTGCCGTCGATTGGCGAAAAGACAGCAACGCGTTTGGCGTATCACCTTGTCGCCAATGACCGTGACCTGGCGCGTACGCTTGGGGCTGCTCTGCAGACCGCATCGCAGCAGGTTCGGTTATGCCAGCGCTGCTTTTTCCTTAGTGAAGAAGATCTCTGCTCTATCTGTCGTAGCCCCAACCGTGACGTAGGGATCCTGTGCGTTGTTGAAAAGCCGGTCGATCTGGTGGCAATCGAGCGAGTGGCTGAATTCAAGGGAAGCTACCATGTGCTGCATGGATTATGGGCCCCACTCCGTGGTCAGGGTCCTGAATCTATGCGACTCAAGGAGCTCCTTGAACGAGTTAAGGCAGCGCCGCCACGAG
>JBIKKR010000038.1:0-20588 GCA_044360225.1 Bdellovibrionota bacterium
TATTATCGCCACGAGCGCCACCGTAGAGGGCGATGCGACAGCGCTCTATATAGGCCGCTTGCTGGCCGATGTGGGGGTGAAAGCAACCAGGCCAGCCCAGGGTATCCCCAAAGGTGGTGAGCTTGAATACGCTGATGAGGTAACCCTTTCCAGAGCCTTCGCCGCCCGCAATACGCTGTAGCGTGCGTATATTGGAGGTTGTGGCCCAGGGCGCCGCAGTAAAACTCGTTAGCAACAACGATTCCCGCGCATTTGTGGCCGTTTACAAGGAAAGAGAGCTGCGATGTCCTGGGTTGTGGCCGCCAAGGGTTGACATTCGGCCCTCTACAGTAAATTATTGGAACTCGCTCCTTCCCCGGTAGCTCAGTCGGTAGAGCAGGTGGCTGTTAACCACCGTGTCGGGGGTTCGAATCCCTCCCGGGGAGCCAATTTCCATGTTGTTCCAGAATCTCTGTCATTCGCTGGTCTGGGACTGGGGCGGATTAGCTTTGTGAACTTGCTGCGAATTAGTTCAGTTTCGACATCACCCGTCGCAGAACGGCGCTCTGTTTTTGGAAGAGTTCAATGTAGCGCTCGACCTCAGAGGCGCAGCGCACAGGTCGGCGCGGCGTTTCGTTCGTTTGCTGTTTGACCGGGTGCTCATCGTTGTGTTCGTTGTCGAGCACCTGCTCAAGTTGCTCCACAAGTTTTCCCAAGGTGATGAGCGGATCTGAATCGTGAGTTTCAGTTGGGAATGATCGCTCCGACGAGGAGGGCAGTTGCGGATCGCGGATAATCTCGATAAGGTCACTGAGGGTCGGAGCCTGCGATGAGCCTTTTATGGTTTTCATGGCGTAGGTACCTCGTAGATCATGCGTTCCCTAACACGTACGGCGCGAGCCTTTGGCCAAAATGAAGGGGGCAAAAAGCGTTCCGGCGCGGTCGGCCCTGGTTTGAGGTAGTTATAATAGCTCCGCGGGGCAGAAATTGCCTGTCGGGGCCTTGGTCTGGGTATGTCGCAGGAAACCTTAGCCGTTCTTCCCATTTTTTACGTTGCCTTCCTCTTAAGCACCGTGTTTCACGAGGCAGCCCACGCGCTGGTCGCAAAGTGGGGTGGTGACCTGACGGCGTATGCTGGAGGGCAGGTTTCTCTCGACCCGATTCCCCACATCAAGCGTGAGCCCTTTGGCCTGGTGTTGATGCCGTTGCTATCGCTAATGACTTCCAATTCGATGTTCGGCTGGGGGAGCGCCCCGTTCGATCCCTTCTGGCAGATCCGGTATCCGCGGAGAGCTGCCCTGATGGCCCTGGCTGGTCCAGTAAGCAACTTTATCCTCGCAGTAGTTGTCGCAGTATTGATGCACCTTGGGATAGCGGCTGGGATCTTCGTTCCGATTAGCGGCCTCGGAGTGACGTCGCTTGAGGGCGGGCTGCTTGAAGGGCTGGGATTCTTTTTGAGCGTGATGCTGCGGCTCAACATATTGCTCGGTATCTTTAACCTGCTACCGGTTCCTCCACTTGATGGCTATGCGGTGATCGGACTCTTTCTCCCGGAGGACGTATTCTTGCGGTTCCTTGAGTGGGTTCGCAGTCCGATGGCCTCGCTCGTTGGATTTCTGATCGCCCTACAGGTGTTGCCGTACTTAGTGGGACCAGCGTTCTCGTTTGCAGCGAGTGTCATTAGACTTGTTCCGATGTGAGCCAATATGTTGATGATTCCAACGCGGCGCATTCGGACCGCGAACTTTCTAGTGCGCTGCCCCTGCCCATGTTAAGCACCCCCTCCAGCCAGCCGTATGCGAACCCCCAAGGATATTCGTGCGCATAACGCTGGGGTGCTTAGTATGGGCGGGTGCGGCGAACTAGAAAGTTCGCGGTCCGCATCCGCCACGTTAGAATCGCGAACATACCTGCGGAGGCCTTCTTCTCACAATCACCGCAGCAAGCAGTAAATAACCATCAGAGCCTCGGCAACCGCTGACAGCGGGGACAGAAGTGCGTACCCCGTTGTTGCACCCTTGTTTTCTTGATTTTCGCCTGACACCGCGAGCATGGCTGCTCATCACGGCCGTAGACTACTGGTGAATACATCCCATCTTCAACGACACCATCACCGAAGTCAGTTCCAGCCAGGGTGATCGCCTCGTCGAGTGTAGAGGTGATCGCCTCGTAAAGTCTTTGGCATTGAGTGTGCTTGAGGGAATGCGCTGGCGCGCACGGATGGATTCGCGATTTCCAGAGCGATTCGTCAACGTAAATGTTCCCAAGACCTGCAATCACCGTCTGATCGAGAAGGAGGGCCTTGATTCGTGTTTTTCTAGCTCTTGTAAGGGCATATAGAACTTCTGGCGAAAAATCACCCGAAAGCGGCTCAACACCAAGAGACCCGACAATGACTTCCGGCGAATCACAGAGGTACATACGACCAAACTTACGCGTGTCGTTAAATCGTAGGCTCTTCCCATTCTCAAAGAAGATGCTCACTCGATCGTGAGGAGCCACGTCATTGTCGGCTGCAATAACATCGATCGACCCACTCATCCGCAGATGAATAAACAGGTATAGGGGGCGGTCCCCATGCAGTACTAGGCCGACAAACTTACCTCGTCGTACGACGGAGGTGACGAGTGCACCTTGCAGGCAAAGAGAGAAATCTTTTGCTGAATGGGTAGCGACGGTTCGCGGCCAGTACACCTGAGAGCGGAGGATCCGCTGCTGAACGATCCTTTCACGCAGGTAGCGAACAGTTGACTCAACTTCAGGAAGCTCGGGCATACAACCAGCCTACAACACGAGGTTTGATAGATAAAGGGAGCCAAGCGGCGGCTCTCACTCAGCTAAGGTAGCGGATCGACTATCCGTCAGAGCTGATATGGCGTGGCATCAATGGGAGCAATTCATGAAATCTGCATAACGAGCCGATGCTCCCAGTGGAGAGGCAGTCACACGCTATGCGAGTTATTCACCGAGTAGATGATCCGGTTAAGTTGCTTGAGTTGTCGATCTCTGACGACAAGCAGAAGCTCTTTGCGCGTGTGCAGCCAAAGTCAAAGTACCAAGAGGTAACTCTTGATGAGATAGCTGGAGTGATTGCCTCCGTGACCCAGCCGGATCTGATCGAGAAGGATGTAGTCCGAGATATCGTTGAGGAGCTTCGTATAGGAAAGGGGTGTGACAGTCGTAGAGTTGCGCAAGGACGCCTCGCAGCAGAAGGGCGTGATGGTAAGGTAGTCTGGTTGGCGAGACGGTTTAAACCCGGCACGCATCTCTCTGAGGAGCGCGAATTTTCGGACTTCTTCACCTTGGGGCTCTTTGAGAATATTGAGGTTGGCGCTGAGATTGCTCGTATCTATAAGCCAACGAAAGGAGAGAATGGTGTCGATGCGCTGGGCAACGAAATTCCATCGAAGGCAGGCAAGCCTGTCACTGTGCGCTGGGATAGATCTATTGAACTTCGTGTAGATCCAGCAAACGAGCACTATACCGCAGCGGTGGCGCTTGTGGCCGGATACATTCACGATGAGGGCACGGCTGTTGCGATTCGCGACACCCTCAATGTGCCTGGCAACCTCGATTGGGAATTTGGTCACATCGATTTTGTGGGGAATGTAAGGGTACAAGGTGATGTGCAGAAGGGCTTTCACATTAGAGCCCGAGGCGATATCGAGATAAAAGGTGGTGTGATCGGCGAGAGTATTATCTCAAGCCAGCGGTCGATAGTGGTAAAAGGGTGCCATGTGGGAGCCGGGGCTTTCCCGGTGACAGCAGGGGGAGATTACACAGTTGGGATCGCTCAAAGCGTATCCGCAAACATCGGCGGAAACATATTCATTGAGCGCGAAGCACGAGATTGTTCATTTAATGCTGGACTCTCGGTCATCGCCCCCAAGGCGGCGATAGTTGGAGGTAGCGTCTGGTCAGTGCACGGAGTAGAGGCTAAGACACTCGGTAATGAGGCAGGAATCACAACGATCGTAGAGCTCAAGAATGAGCTAGAGGTCACCAAAGAGTATCGCGCTCTTGCGACATCAATTAAAAAGCACGAAACGGCGATCGCAGCTCTTGAGCTACACATTGGACCATACTTAAAAAACAGGTGCCGCGTGCCGCTCCTAAAAAAGGAGTTTCGCGTTAAGATCTCTGGCTTGCTTGAGAAGTACGATGGAGTCGTCAAGTCGTTAGAGCACCTTCGGAACAAAGAGCGCGAGATGCGCGAGTCTAAGCCTGTACAGAGCGATGCTCGGGTCAGTGTCTCGGGTATCGTACATGCAGGGATAGTTTTGACCTCGGGCGATGTGCGGCTTGAGGTTAAGGAGGATATCAAAGGCCCAATTAGTTTTCGTCGTCCAGATCAGCAGTCTGAGTGGGTGATGGAGAAGTTTCAGAGTGTAAAACGGGGATAAGAGCTATGGAAAAGAAAGACCTCATGCATACGATTCAGACAGCATGCATCATCGGGGTAGAACTCATATCCCCCACGCTCCTGTGCGACAGCATAGCCACGATTGGTCTCAAGGAGCCGTGTACAGTCACCGGTTCCACACCGCTCTCAGTATGCATCGAACGCATGCGTAGTAAGCGCATCGGGAGCCTCCTCATAGTCGATGAATCCGGCAAGATTCGAGGGATATTTACCGAGCGTGATTGTTTAATGAAGGTGCTCGGACAGGTGCAAGATCTCTCTGCTCCGGTAAGCGATTACATGACCGAGCATCCGATCTGTGAGAGGCCAGAAGCATCGCTTGCATTTGCGCTGAATCTCATGTCTAACGGAGGATTTCGACACGTCCCGATAGTCGACCAGGACAGTATGCCGATAGGTATCATCTCTGTAACAGATGTAATCCATCACATCGTCAAGAAGATGCTCCAGGCTATCAATCAAGCGGTTGAGGGGCTCTAAGAGCCTCACGGTGCATGACGCCACCTAACGGAGCGCGGAGCTTCTGCTCCGCTTTGCTGGACCCTGCAGGCTACAGCCGGTTGCCCAGCTGGGCAGTGTTTAGGGTGGATAGCTAGGGTTTCTGCGAGGTTATCTGGGCTGACGGTGTCGCCAGAACCTTTTCTTGATTAGCCCCTAGAGTGCATCTAGACTAGCTAAGCGATCCGATGAAACGTAGCGCAGAGGGCTGCTTGCTTAAAGAATTGCCACTGTGATGCACAATATGATGTGAAGATGGCGCTAGTTTCTAGTTGTTGAGGTGTTAGTTTATGGGACTGGGTAGTCAAGATACCAAAGCGATGACCAAATTTGTTCGACGCAAAGGCGGGTGCGTGCCGTTTTCTGATTTTGCAAAAGAGCACCTGATGGCACCAGGCAGAGGCTTTTATTCACACCAGGTAGATCTATCAAACGACCATGGGCCGGTTGTTACCCCTATGAATTATGACCATGCGTATCGTGCTGCATTCGCCGCGCTAGCGATAGGAACTGCCAGTCAGGTCGCTCGAGCCCTTGATCTGGACAAAGTGCAGATAGTTGAGATTGGGCCAGGTGGGGGGGAGTTCTGTCAGGAGCTGCACGAAGCCTTTAACGACGCTACTTCCTACCTCCGCCAAGTAGGTAGCCCGCTACGCCACCTCTCGTACACTGCCATAGACCCGAATGAACGCCACATCACAGCACTCAGAAGCAATCGTTTTGATGGTAGGATTGGTACGGCGCAGAACATTCCCCTTAACGGGGAAACAGCGCATGTAGTGATTGCGGAGGAGGTTTTGGATGCGCTACCCTATGACCTATACCAAGTTGAGCAGGGCCCTAACGGACAAAAGACAATAACACGAAAGGCGTTTGTAGAGCTGTCGGGGCCCAAAAGAGGCCAGCTAGAACTTAATTTTAGACCGGTAGACCGTAACGAAGAAATCCAAGATCTGGAAGGGCATGTAACCAGAATTCCCGGTGCCCAGCAGCAGCGGCACCCCAGCTTTTACGCATTTTCTCCTGACTATCTTCAGGTTTGGACAGAGATGCACCGAATTTTAACCCATCAAGGAGTGGCTATTGTGGGTGATTATACCGGCATGCCTGGCCGATCGTTGTTAGCTCAAAGATACAAACAGGAGCTGGCAGCCGTCAACGATCCGTACAGGAGGGACCTAACCCACTTGATCGATGCAGATTTGCAGGCAGCTATGGCCGAAGCCGCCGGATTCGAGCAGGCTAGAGCTCTTAGTGTTACGGAGACGGCGAACAAGCTTGCAAGAGCTCTTGGTAATCCGAGAGACCAAAGATATGTGAGGAACACAGTGGGAGTTGGTAATCGCAGATTGATTTGTGGTCGTAGATTAGCTGCGCGCTTAAACTCCTCGGCGACCAGTACACGAAGCACGGTAAGTGTGGAAGAGTTAATCAATAATAACCTTGGCGCCAGACAAGCATTGGCAGCGATCGGAAGCAACCCACAATATTTAGAAGTATTGAAAAGGCTCAAGCAATTAGATTTGCGTGGCGGGCAGATAAAGGTAGTGTTTTCAGACAGGGCAAAAGACGATCCAAACCACTTCGTACAACTGATTCTGAGGGAGGATCCGAATGCGCTCGCAGATGCAAGGAGATATCCTCAATAGAGCCGTCAATTTGGCAATGAAACACCAAATCCCACCCCGTATGACCACAGCAGCATGAGTCCGACGTTCCATGTTTAGCTTTTTTTAACTGCCGAGACTAGGTTGCCGCCCTACCACAACAAAACCAACAACCCAACATACATAATCATAGTACCAGCCACCCGCCGACTGCGATTCTTCTCATTGAACCACGCACCTCCGACAACGACAGTAACGATCATCGACATGCGCATAATCCCAACGACTACATGAGCGGGTAGGGTGGTGAGCGCTAACATCTTGGCTACCATAAACCCGGTTTCAAAGAAGCCACGGAGAAAAAAGGCCCCGGCACTACCGGAGAGATCAACCTTAGCTGACGGAACTCGAAAGAGAGCTGGCAGAGTGAGTAGGGCAGCGCACACCGTGACGGCAAAGGCTGATGTAACCGCCCCCGCTTGCCCGACAGCAAGCCGATCCAAGGCGCTGTTGAGAGCAAATGCTACCGAGCCAACCAGCGCGTAGATGACTGCTATAGGCTGAACCACCTTACCGGTGGTTCGGTCGCGTCGAACAAGCACCAAGCCTCCGATGACGATAAGTATGATCCCGGCTATTTCTGAGCTACGAATCCGGTCACCGGTAATACACGGCGAGACGATCGCCAGAAATAGCGGAGATAGCGAGAGTAGTCCGCTTACAAGCGATACATCCCCCTTTTCAAATGCGCGCATCTTACACCCTTCGGCGCATACGTCCGAAATACCGCGCATAACGACCAGGGCGAGAAATGTTCGAGAGAGTGTGCTAGCCGGCTCACCGTACAGGTAGAGGGCTGCAAATATCACTGCATAGAATGGAAGCGCGAAGAAAAATGAGGCGAAGGTGGAGATATCTGGATGCACCTTACTGGCGACGGCCTTGCTCACAAGGTCCTTTGCCGTTGATGTGCATGCAGCGAGTAGGGCACCGATGATTCCCATATCCGATACGCTTACCAAATTAGATCAATTCGAGATGTTCAGCGCAATCGTAGCACGTTACCACTTCGAAAGCCCGACCGGTACACAATCTAGCCCGCCACGATCGCGGGCCCACATCGGAGCGCGGAGCTTCTGCTCCGCCTCGTTGGAAGCGTCGATGCTAAGCTGCGCGCGTGGCTAGGTGACGAGGCGTATCGCGCTTGGGTGCTCATTATGGGCAGGAGCGGCGAACTAGAAAGTTCGCGGTCCGCTCCTCCGCGTTGGAATCATCACCATGTATTGGGAATGGCGATTGCAGGCCCCACGACGTGTTAGAAGCTAGGAAAGCCCCTTTTAAAAAACAAAGAGCCGCAGGAGCGAGATTGCGTCTGGCTCCTGCGGCTCCTTAAAGAGCCTATCTACTACGAACTACGACAAAAGCGGCGCAATAAGTAGAGAGAGGATCGACACAAGCTTAATAAGGATATTAAGCGATGGGCCTGAAGTATCTTTGAATGGATCGCCTATCGTATCACCTACGACTGCTGCCTTGTGAGCGTCAGAACCCTTCTTCTCACCTTCAACGAGACCCTGCTCAATGAACTTCTTGGCATTGTCCCACGATCCACCGGTGTTGGACATAAAGATTCCAAGCACCACACCTACAACGGTCGTCCCGAGAAGGAGACCAGCGAGAGCAGCAGGTCCCATCAAAAGACCCACAACCACTGGGGTGATGATAGCGATAAGCCCCGGTGTGCGCATCTCAGAGAGCGCGGCCTTCGTCGAGATCTCAACGCAACGAGACACGTCAGGCTTAACACCCTCACGCCCCTCAAGGAGGCCTGCGATCTCACGGAACTGCCTGCGGATCTCAGTAACGATGAGCGATGCTGCTTTACCCACTGATTGCATCGTGAAGCACACGATAAGCCCCGGTAGGATGGCACCGATGAAAACACCAGCAACAAGCATCGGGTTGGTGATGCTAAGGTCAATGGCGATGTTCTTTGCCGTAAAGGTCTGTGTGTATGCCCCGAATACAGCAAGCGCTGTAAGACCGGCAGAGCCGATAGCAAAGCCTTTTCCGATAGCAGCAGTGGTGTTTCCGAGAGCATCGAGCTTGTCGGTTATAGCACGAGTTTCAGCCCCTAGATGAGCCATCTCAGAGATACCACCGGCGTTATCAGCGATCGGGCCGTAGGCGTCAATCGTCATCACGATGCCGGTTGTTGCAAGCATCGCTACTCCAGCAAGAGCCACTCCGTACACCCCTGCGAAGTAGTTTGAAACGAGAACCGCGACAACGATGATTCCCAGTGGTAGAGCCACGCTGCGGAATCCAACAGCGATACCGCTGATGACGCACGTAGCTGGTCCGGTCTTGGAAGCTGTGACGATCTCATAGACCGGCTTTGATGAGGTGTAGTACTCGGTAGTGAGGCCGATTCCGATACCGCACAACGTACCGAATACTACCGGCCACCAGAGGTTAAGATTCAGCGGAGTAATCGAGAACAGGCCAAAGCAGCCGATTACGAAGAAAATGGATGCTACGAGGATCGTCGTCCTCAGTGCCTTGGCTGGGTCTCCGTCCTTGAGGAACGACATCCAACCGATCGAGATAAACGAGGCGATAGCCCCAAGTAGTCCCAAGATAATCGGCGTAGCCATAAGCCAGATGCGTGCGGCTTCCTCGGTCAACGCGCCCTGTCCAGGGGTGTAGCTGGTGATCCGAGAGATCCAATCAACATTGAGGGTCGCAGCGAGTGCCAAGCAACCGATGAGGCAGGTAACGTATGACTCGAAGATGTCAGCGCCCATGCCGGCTACATCGCCTACATTGTCGCCAACGTTGTCAGCGATAACGCCTGGGTTACGCGGATCATCCTCAGGGATGCCCGCCTCAACCTTTCCAACGAGGTCTGAGCCTACATCAGCGGCCTTGGTGTAGATTCCACCACCAACACGCGCAAAAAGAGCTACCGACGAGGCCCCCATGGCGAACCCGATGATCGGCTCATGGTGTGCTGGAGTGCCGTAAATCAAGAATAGGATGCCTACACCGATAAGTCCGAGCGCAGCAACCGTGAGACCCATCACTGCACCACCCTGGAAGGCAACCATGAGAGCTTGGCCAGGGTTGTTGTCTGAAGCTGCCTGAGCTGTACGAACATTTGAGATCGTAGCTGAACGCATACCCAAGTAGCCGGCGAGTAGTGAGCTTGCAGCCCCGAAGGTAAAGGCGATAGCCGTCTCTTTCCCTAACGACGCCCAGATGAGAAGAAACGCGCAGCCGATAAAAACAATCAGGTACTGGGCCTGTTGTTTCAGGTAGGCGATCGCTCCATCCTGGATGGCGCCGCTGATCTCCTGCATACGGGCGTTGCCCGCTGGCATCGCTTTAACTTTAGCGTACATGCTGTACGCGAGCGCTAAGGCCACAACTCCGAAGATCGGGGCAGCCCAGGTGAGTATAAACAGTAGTGTTTCGTCCATAATATCTCAAAGTGCTATAGATGTGTTTATAAGTGCCTGAAAAAACAAGCTGCGCGATTGTAGCTGTTACAACACAAGAGTCAACCCGGCTGTGGTCATGGAGCAGTAAGACGGCGCCTTTGAGCTATCTATCTGAAATTGCTATGAACCGCCCTGCTTCGGTTAGTGAGTCAGCTTCTTGTACTTAATCCTGTGCGGCGTATCGGCATCAGCTCCCAGGCGTCGCTTGCGATCGGCCTCATAGTCTTGGTAGTTGCCCTCAAACCAGACCACCTGGCTATCACCCTCAAAGGCGAGGATGTGAGTAGCGATACGGTCGAGAAACCACCGGTCGTGGCTGATAACCACTGCGCAACCAGCAAAGCTTAAAAGTGCCTCTTCAAGCGCACGGAGCGTATTCACATCGAGGTCGTTGGTCGGTTCATCGAGCAGGATTACATTTCCACCGGAGCGCAACATCTTTGCGAGGTGCACCCGATTGCGTTCTCCGCCTGAGAGAGTGCCCACCTTCTTTTGTTGGTCAGGCCCAGCAAAGTTAAACCGTGCTACGTAGGCTCTCGCATTAAATTCGCGTGTGCCGAGCTTGATAATCTCATCACCACCGGAGATCTCGTCGTACACGCTCTTCTTGTCGTCAAGTGTGTCACGGCTCTGATCCACGTATGAAAGTGATACTGTTTCCCCGACTTTGAATGAGCCTCCATCGGCCTTCTCTTTGCCCGTGATCAGCTTAAAGAGGGTGGTTTTACCTGCGCCGTTAGGGCCGATGATGCCGACGATACCTCCGCGTGGAAGGTTAAAGTTAAGATTCTCAAAGAGTACGCGTTCTCCGTAGCTCTTGGCCACGTCGGAGGCTTGAATAACAACCTCTCCGAGACGGGGTCCCGGTGGAATGTAGATCTCAAGCTCCTCAACCTGCTTTTCTTGCTCCACGTTGAGCAGCTCCTCGTAGGCCTTGATACGGGCCTTTGATTTCGCTTGGCGCGCTCGGGGTGATTGTTGGATCCATTCAAGCTCTCGGGCGAGGGTCTTTTGTCGTTTAGACTCGGACTTCTCCTCAAGCTCAAGGCGACCCTTTTTCTGCTCAAGCCAGCTTGAGTAGTTGCCCTCCCATGGAACACCATAGCCGCGGTCGAGTTCAAGGATCCACTTGGCCACGTTATCGAGAAAGTAACGATCGTGGGTTACACACACCACAGCACCTGGATACTCGCTCAAGTGCCGCTCAAGCCAGGCAACGGACTCAGCGTCCAGGTGGTTGGTTGGTTCATCGAGTAACAGCAGCTCAGGTTTCTCTAAGAGCAATCGGCAGAGAGCCACGCGCCGCTTCTCTCCGCCAGAGAGTTTGTCGACTGACGCATCAGCAGGTGGACACCGTAACGCGTCCATGGCGATCTCGAGAGTACGGTCGAGCTCCCAAGCGCCGATTGCATCGATCTTGTCTTGCAGGGCGGCCTGCTTGTCGATCAAGGCCTCCATCTGCTCAGGGGTAATATCTTCACCGAGCTTGGCGCTCACCGCCTCAAATTCAGCCAAGAGGGAAGCAGCCTCCTTGCACCCTTCCATGACGTTCTCTTTGACCGTCTTGGTGGGATCGAGTTTAGGCTCCTGCTCTAGGTAACCGATAGTCAGGTTCGGTCGGTAGGTGACGTCGCCGTTGTACTCCTTGTCGAGCCCAGCAACGATCCGCAGAAAGCTTGATTTTCCTGAGCCGTTTAACCCAACCACGCCGATCTTCGCCCCCTCAAAGAACGAGAGAGAGATATCTTTGAGAACCTGTTTGCTTGGGGGGTGAACCCGACTGACTTTGTGCATTGAGAAGATAATTGGTGCCATGGTTGCGAGGATACTGCTAAGGAGCACGAGACTGCAAGGAGCTCCCCTTCTGAATCCTCCTTCTTTTGTCGTCTGGTACTAAAAAATAGTTGAAATGGGGGAGTGATGTGCCAGAATGCCCGGCGAGCTTAACAGCAAAAGGTGAGTGGATGGAGAATCCAGAGAAGGGACTTCGGGCTACCTCTCAACGTAGCCAATCGCAGCGCAACAGTTCTCAGCGTGGCTGGTACCTTCTCGAATATGCGGTTGTCACCTTTGGTTTGGCGGTATTCATCGTCGGCCTCTCGGATATATCCCGAATTTTTCACGCCCGTGGTGCTGTACGAGCCGGAGTTACCGAAGGCTTACGGTGTCTCTATCCAACAGATCCTGGGTGCACTGAGCAGAGCTTGGACCGAGGATGGTTTCCGAGCGATCGTTTTACGGCGCGTATAACCGGGGATCAAACCAACAAGTACGAATTGCCAAGGGTAGCATACTCTCTATCGAGCGCATGGTTTAACGAGCCTGTGTCTGAGGCTCAATTTGCGACCAAACAATTAACCGCAGTTACCCTGACGCAGCCTCATGATGCTTATAGACAGTACCAGGTGCTGTTTCCTGGGGTAGCGCATGCGGTGTATCTGCTCAAGACGCAGGAGTTGCCGAGGGTTTATCCTGGAGGAGGTTCCAGCCCAGAATCACGGTTGCGGAACCCGCGGTTCATCGATCCAGCAACTGGTGGAGAGCGAGCGGTAGACCTGAATGCTCAACCGCCCGCACTGGCATTGTCGGTCGGTTCTAGCACTACAACCGAATGGAAGAGCGTGAGCATCCGGATTCCCGAAGCTAAGGTTGTTCCTGGTCCATTCGGGGGAGCCTCAATTTCATCGAGTACATTACGGGCTCTTGAGTCAGGCCATGGTTTCACAGCTGCGTGCTATGAAGGGGCTCGTGTCTCACTGAGCGAGGGAGGTCAGGGCATCCAGTGGCCTAACTCGGGTACGCCAGCTAGTTGTACCTATCGGATTGACGATATTCCATGGAACGCCAATTCTCAGTTGCAGGTTCCAATTGTTATTCATGTAACCGGATCCGGATACATCAAGGGAACTAAAGGTGCGGTGGACGGTGAGTGGAAGGGGATTATTGGAAAAGTTGAAATGGAGCTCTGGCAGGATGGGCGTAGAATTCTAGAGCTTGGAGGTCGCGTCTTTGGCCGTGGCGAAGGGAGTGGTGAAAAACAGGTTGGTGACTTTGTGGTTCGCGGCGCTGGTACTCTTAAAGATCAGCTTTTCGATGTCAGCGCTAGCTACGCCAAGGATTGTGAAGATTCCAGTTATACGGAATGCAGAACGCCGGCATATGTCCGTTTGCCCCTCGTGAGAGTCGGTTCAGATCTCGCGATACGATTTAGGCTTTTATGGCTGACGAATAGTGCCTACGATCCGAACTGGAGACCGTCGTTACCAGCGGGCAGCAAAGAAAAGGTGGATAGATCCAAACCGTACACCCGGAAGGTACAGGTCCAGTGGGCGAATTCCAACGTCAGTGTCTTCTTCCCGAAGTTTCAAGCAACGCACGAACAAAAATCCTGCGGATATTCTTCTACCCCAAACTCGTGCGGGGTATCAGCTACTCCGATGCAAGTTGCGTTTAGGACCACCAACCTCGATCAGAGCTTCAGCCACAGTCAGCGCTCCGAGACGCTTTGCGGCAGAGAACAACCTACTGGGTATCGAGCATCAATCCCCGAGGCTCTTGAGAGTATTCGTGGTGAGATAAAGAGTGGTGCGCGTCGACTGGAGCCAGTGGCGTTTTGGTCACACGGTGCCGCCGCCGACAGCTGCGATGCAAGAGTCTCAAGCGCCACGTGCGTAGAGCAACCACGAGAATATATGAAGGGGTGTGAGCCTCAGTATTCGATGCCGAGCGATGCGGTACAGTATTGCAATTTGCCCGATTATCAACCTGTGCGAGACACGATATCAAATCCCAGATTTCGTCTAGGCGCATCCACTCGTGTTGACACCCGAGGTGGTTGTACAGGAGAGCCTTTTCCTGAGTGCGCCAAAAATGATTTAGTCAGCAAGGGATATGCATTCCTTGGAGCGGTCAGTAACGGTTGCAGAGTAGCTCAACCGGTAAACGCCTCGCTCGAGTCGCGTGGACCCGTCTTTGAGAACACCTGTGTCGATGAGTTAGCGCAATTCATCAAGGAGTATCGGGAAAAGCATAAGGTTCCTGACTCAATAGCTATCAATTCATTGGTCAGTCGAGAGACTCCAGTGATTGCAGATGCGCCGCCTTCGAATTCATGTTGGAAGCACAACCCGATCGATGGCCGGCCTGGTCAGTCGTGGCTCTGTGCCGATCAGGCTTCGTATGTTGTTGCGAATAAGTGCTGTGAGAAATACGGAGCAGCAAACTGCTCGCTTGAGCGGGTCGTCATCGGTGGTGGAGGAGGAGACAAAGGATCCTTCAATCAGATCGTAGAGGGAGCGAGGGAGCGTACACTACAGACGGTGCAGGCGGCCTATCCACCAGCGAAGATGGATCTAACGTGCGGGGTTACTCCCGATGGCGAACCTAGCGAAGACGATTGTATTGCGATTCAGGCTGGTCCCGCCGGAAATGGAACGCAAGCCCGTGTTCAGGCATCAATGCGTGTGCCACTGGCTTTGTTTGATTGGTTCGGGATGGAGAACCACACAGTCGTCCAGTACGAAGAGACCCGCACCCTTGAGAGCTCATTGGTAGGTGACGTAGGGTAGACCGATTTTCCCCATCCCCGCGACAGATGGAGGGCGGAGTTCCAGTCCGCCGTGTAAGACGTATCAAGAGCAAATGCCCCCGCCATATTCCGATACCCTTTTGGCTATACCTAAACCGCGCTACAATACGACCATGATCAAGATTACGCACACGCTCATATCCTCAGTGGTCGCTATCACGTGTGGGGTCGCCTGGGTGACCCCCATCACTCCGAGCATCGCCGATCCGGCAGTTGAAGACAGTATACGCGAAGAGGATCGTCTAGGCGCACGTTCGGACCAGTACAGCCGAGTTTTTGACAAAGCGGTATCGGCCCTTGTGAACGGTGATGCCGCTACTTTTCGCTCGATGCTCAGCAGCACAACCGTCGTGCAAGAGACCCGTGGTCCCGGAGCAATTGATGCCGTAATTCAAGATGCTTTTATTCCATTTTTTGTTGGGTTTGAGGAGTTGACGGACTCAATCTCGACGGCGCCAACGTACGACGTGAGCGGAAAAGCCGGGATCGCCATCGCGCGGAGCTTTAAGACTAAGTCAGGGGAGATTAAGCCGTTTGTGATCTACCTGATCAACGAGAGCCAAAAAGGTAAAGAGGTTGTCGTGGTGGGGAACTTACTGATTAACACCACGGGTGAGGTGTTACAAAAGTCTACCACTAAAAATTCGTCGTCATCGACAGCTGCTCAATCAACAAAGTAGCTGCGCGCTCTGCAGCCAAGAAGACATCTTCTGTCCTCCCGTCTTGTGATACTAGCTGCGCAATGGTGCGAGCCTCATGTACCTTGCCGTTATTGAGGAGAGAACGCAATTTGAGCAAAGAGAATATCGGAATATGCGGCAGTGCCTCCGCAAACTGATCGATGGCCCGTGCGCCCAGACCATCACGAAACAATATATCGTGCCGTAAACACGCGGTCACAACGCGCAGAGTTATTGTTTCCGAGGGGTGCGCGCCTTCACGCAACGCCCGTAGGGCACAGGAGATGGCGAGCGCCGAGCAATAGCTGCTCAGCTCAATAGCGCGACCCTCCGAGGATGTGCTCATGGCGAGTAGTTCAGCCATCGCCCCGTAGTGGCGTTGAGGTGTCCGTTCCCGTTTGCAGAGATTTCGTAGTATCTCTTCGAGCGTGCGTGCTCGGTGTATCGCGGTGTGCCGAGCGAGTATCTCCGCACGACCCTGCTCGGCGATAGTTCTCATCAGGGTTGGCTGGGCCAGGAGCGAGCGCACCTTCTCGGCCGCATCGTTAGGGTCTTGAGCCGTATAGGTGATTAGGTGCGTTCCGTCAGTAAATAGGTCAAAGAGCCCATTGCCAGAGCCTTCGGTGAGGAGCAGAGCGCCGCTCATCATCGCCTCAAATACACGAAAATTGAGGTCGCCTTTCACGGTTTGGTTGAGCACGATCTCTGCGAGCGGAAAGATAGAGGGGAAGTGCCCTTCGAGCACCTCAATAGGAATGATCTTCTGCATCGTCTCAAAGAAGGCAACTCGGGCGGGATTGAGGCGGGGATTTAAGGTGCCCACGAAAACAGCACCGAAGCGTTTTTGATCCGATGGTTCGAGATGCTCAGAAGCCCAAAGAGGCAGCCATGAAACGGGTGTGAGGGATTCGTAAAAGTGCGAGAGTAGATCCTTCTGCGCGCAGCATACATGGTCAAATCCGTACGCTGCTGCGGCGTGGCGGATATGGTGGTGGTGGGTATCGACTGAGTACATGAGGCAGGGGATATCGCAGTCCTCAAGCCCAAGGATCGCATTTGCCCCACTGTTGTCGAGCCACACGATCCTGTCGGGAGTAAAACCACCAGGAAGCTGAGTGAGAAGGTCGTCGATTCTAATAATTGCCTGTGGGATCTGGTACTCAAGGTGCGGCCGCATACCGCAGGTAAGGACATCGTGTCCCAAGGCACGTAGCTCTGGCGCGAACCAGTTCTGATTGATAAGGAGGATGCGCATGAGTGTCTGTTTGCTACACAGCTTCGATAGACACTATTTAGATGAGCGCCAAACGGTATAAAGGTTCTCAGTAGCGAAGTCTGCATTTATTTAGTAATATCAGCCAGCTAGCGCCTCTTCATAGATCCGCGCCGGTGGTTCCCGGAGGTCCCACACCAGGCCGCACCACGAAAGTGCTTTCAAGATATAGTGCGAGATATCAACCTCCCACCAGTAAAACCCTTGTCGCTCTGAGCCCGGGTAGCGGTGGTGATTGTTGTGCCACCCTTCACCAAGGGTAATGATCGCTAGGAGAAAGCTGTTTCTACTATCATCGCCGGTCTTAAACCGTGCACGGCCGATAATGTGCGCGAGAGAATTAATGCAGAACGTGCCGTGGTAAAGCAGCGTTGTGCTAACGCAGAAACCCCAGACAAACATCTGTAGCGGTCCTGTATGTAGCTCTGGCCACATCACTTGGCACATATAGCCTATGCCCGTTACCGCAATCATCAGCAGGAGGGGCGGGATCAGATGGTACTTATCAAGCCAACGGAGCTCGGGGTATTTCATCAGGTCACGAACGAGTTCATTGCGTGTGCCGATGTACTGCGTGCTCAACACCCACCCTACGTGTGCCCACCACAATCCATAAATCCTCGGCGGGTGGATATCCTCCTCAGTGTCAGAGTGCTGGTGGTGATGCCTGTGATGCGATGCCCACCATATTGGGCCCTTCTGGGCTGAAGTCGCGCCAAGAAAAGCCAGAATGAATTGGAACAGGCGACTGGTCTTGTACGTTCTGTGTGAGAAGTATCGATGGTACACGCCCGTGATACCAAACATGCGAATGACGTATAGTGCCATACACACAGCGAACGCTGTCCAACTAAACCCGCACATGACCACCAGAAGGCACCCTAGGTGTACCCCCCAGAAAGCCGTTTGCTTCAATACGTTATAGGGGTGTAGGGGTTGTCCGGCAGTTGTCATATACAGGTTCACGATGATGAAGAGTTTCTTAATACACGGGAGTGCTGCAGCCTCAACCGGGGTCTTCAGCGCAGAAACCCTCTGATAGTATTCGAATTGGTCTGAGATGCAATCCCTCGATAGAAGATAACTGCTATGTATTGGATAACTTACTGGAAGGATAGCGTAAAGACGCCCACTAGCCCGATTGTTGCGGCAGCAGGTAATCGTGACCGACCACTTCCTTAGCCTCTTGCCTGCTAGTATCCTGGGGAAGTTGTGCGCGAGTCTAAGGGTAGTCGGTTTTGATCGTAGCATTGGGGAGCACTACCGGTAGACCGATCGCGCCTCTCGGAGCCTATCCCGCGGCCGCTGTTCAGATGGATCTATTTAAACACCAGTATTTTGAGCTACAGCTCCCGACAAACCAGCTGCTTGAGCGGATCGTTGGGCATGGAGTTATTACGAGGCGGGTGTGTCATGAATGGCCGTTGTCGTGCGTTGAGGTGGTGACGTTCGCTAACGGCACCACAAAGTACAGCAAAACGACGGCTCCGCCGTCTCGGGAGGTTGAAGTTTACGAGTCGCTTACGTCGCCGATCTTAGTACCGTATACCGTTGTTGCTCGATCAGAATCGAGCACGACATTACTTCTGGATTCCTTTGATGGTCAACGAATGCAACCTGAGATCATCACCCAACTTGGTTTTGAGGTCGTTCTGCGCCAGCTTGAGGAGAAGCTCTCCACTCTCGTGGGAACACCCCCTGTGTTTGTCGATCTCTCTTTGCTCGATAACGTGAGGGCGAATATGTCTGCAATGATTGGGCGACTTGAGCGGTTATACGGAGCGGGCGCGCCGTACCCGATCGATCGCACTTTACTCGACGTGGGAATTACTCTGGCTAGGGCACGAGCGGTTGAGGATGCATTGATTGAGGAGGCCCGCTATTCAAATGGCGATCTCTCCGCCGCTAATATCCTCATAGGTGACGATCAGATGAGGATCATCGATTGGCAGTTCCCAAGAATCGCATCTCTACGGGTTGAGGCGGTGAATCTCTTAGAGTCACTGGGGATCAATCCCCGCGTGCACCTACGAGATGAGGATATTGCTGCCAGTATTTTGTGCAAGATTCGGTGGCTCACTGAGTGTGCAGAGGTATGGTTCTCATCGTATGGCTACTGCGACGAAGTAACTGGCTTGCTCAGCAGTTTAGGGGCCTTAGAGCTTTAGGTACGAGCCCCAGGTATCCCTACCGAGGCGTAGGTCTCGCGGCACTTTATATCGACACGCATGAGGTTCCGGGGTATGACTTATTCCGTAACCCAGACGAGCCGGAACCAAGAGAGGAAACAGAACTAATAGATGGAGCATGATACGGCACTCAAAATCAGGCTCTCAGACGGTTTCGATCGAAAGGAACTCAGGTTCAGGTGTTTTGATGAGCCGTACAGCAAGCCTGGAGGGCGCTTTAACGGAGGTGTTATTCGATGCTTCTTACTCTAGTATTCGGTTATCTCATTATCACGATAGCAATCGGGCTCTTTGCGGCCCGTAGGGTAAAGAATACGGCCGATTTCGCCATCGCCGGGCGACACCTTCCGCTGGTAATGATCGTCACCACGACCTTTGCTACCTGGTTTGGCTCTGAGACGGTACTCGGGATCCCTGCAAAGTTTGTCAACAGCGGCCTGCACGGAATCGTAGAAGACCCTTTTGGAGCGGGCACCTGCCTTATTCTCGTTGGGCTCTTCTTCGCGGCAAAGCTTTACAAGATGACGTTGCTAACGATTAGCGACTACTACCGCGAGAGATACGGCAAGATAGTCGAGATCATCTGCTCGGTGATGATTATGATTAGCTACCTGGGGTGGGTTGCAGCGCAGGTTACGGCACTCGGAGTTGTTTTTAATGTGCTTTCTGAGGGCTACATTACTATCCCCTTGGGAATGGTCATCGGCGTTATTTCGATCCTCGCGTACACACTCTTTGGTGGTATGTGGTCGGTAGCGATAACTGATTTTATTCAGATGATCGTGCTCGTAGTGGGGCTCGGTATCCTCGCTGTTTTTGCCGGTAACCAAGCAGGTGGTGCCGATAAGGTGATTGAACTGGCGGTCAGTAAGAAGATGTTCCACTTCTTTCCAGAGCCAGAGCTCAAAGAGATCCTCTTCTTTATAGCAGCAGCGATAACGATGATGTTGGGTTCGATTCCACAACAGGATGTCTTCCAGCGTGTGATGTCGGCAGATAGCGAGTACTCAGCGACACGCGGTCCTGTGATTGGTGGCATCTGTTACATCATCTTCGCCTTCGTGCCGATGTTTCTCGTGGTTAGTGCGCTGATTATTATGCCTGAGGAGGCTAATAAGCTCATCCAGGAGGATCCGCAGAAGGTGCTGCCAACCTTAGTGATGACTAAGATGCCGATGGTGATGCAGGTGTTGTTCTTTGGAGCCCTGCTCTCGGCGATTAAATCGTGTGCATCAGCGACCCTGCTGGCACCGAGTGTAACCTTTACCGAGAATATCTGGCGCCAGATCCGCCCCTTTAAGCAGGACGGCAACGAGCTCTATGCGATGCGGGTGACGGTGCTAGTGTTTAGTGCGCTTGTGCTTATGTATGCCATAGCTATGCAGGGAACCTCGATCTATGAGCTCGTATCGGGTGCATACCAGGTAACGCTTGTGGGGGCGTTTATTCCGCTTCTCTGTGGACTCTATTGGCCGCGTGCGACGACTCAGGGTGCGGTGTTTTCGATAGTGCTTGGAGTTGTAGCGTGGTTGTTTTTTATCCTTACCCCAGCAGGAGAGGAGTTTCCGGCGCAGTTAGCTGGGCTCTTAGGAGCTGTAGTAGGCATGCTCGTTGGGTCTTACGGCCGCCAGGCTATTGCCGATTCCAAGGGTGGGCATTATGAGGTGGTGGCTTCGTGATGAGAGGAGGGTGGAGTTCCTGGCCGGCTGGGTGGGAAGCGCCAGCAATTCAAGGGGCCAAAAATGCCTTAAGTGACTGTTTTGGTGGGAGTAATGGGCTTTGCGTGTGTGTTCTCGGGGGTAGTGTGGGATGGTTGTAGAGGATAGGTAATGATATCGCATGGTTAGT
>JBIKKR010000155.1:0-6933 GCA_044360225.1 Bdellovibrionota bacterium
CTCGGCCACAAGATGCCAAAACTTCATCATCGCCACACGATGATGAAGTTTTTGGCCCCTATACAATTCTTACTTATCCTCAGGGTTGATGACTTTAAAGACAACAGCCGCAGCAACGCCTGCCGCAAAATTCGCCACCAGATACACCCAGAGGCTCCCCCAGCTCGCGAGTCCCATTGTTGCTGCGCCGATAGCAACTGCCGGATTGAAAGCTCCTCCCGAAATTGCTCCAACCGAAAACGCCCCTACCATAACAGTACTACCGATAGCTAATCCGTAGAACGAGTTGCCCGAAGTTCCTTTGGCCGTTGCCACATTCAATACAACGTACACGAGTGCAAACGTGTACAGGAACTCAGCAATCAAAGAAGCCCCAACTGGAATGGCTGCGGCAGCCGCTGGGGGTGCGCCCTTCAAAGCTCCAACTGCAAGCGCAGCAACGATAGCTCCCGCAACCTGCGCTACCATATACCCCACTGCATCCTGCGGAGTGCAGCGTCCACGTATAACAGCCCCCAGGGTAACAGCTGGGTTGTAGTGTGCGCCGGACACATGTCCCCCCGCATATACCATCACCATCAGCACAAACCCTATCGCTAGCGGCGCAATAACCCCAGCGCCGGGTGCGATTACCGTGCAGCCGATCGTGAGCACAAGAAAAAATGTTCCGATAAACTCTGTAAGTAACTTATTCATTAACCCCTCCATAGGTAGAAACCTGCTCCCTTATAGCCTGCCTTTAAGGCTCCGTACACCGGTCACGATAGGTACCCAAGCAGGAAAGCTAGTCGAATTGAAAACGCCGTTTTGCAGTGTCGGAGACCGGACAACTACAGCAGCTTCTGATAGGCTTTCGAGGGGCGTGAGAAGTCATACCCCCGCTTCCAATCATCAGGGAGAATTTCTCGCTCGACTGGAACAAATCCAAGACGCTCAAAGAATTCACCAACATACGGCTGCACGGTGAGCGCGAATATCGAACGCTTGCGTTGCCTTTTCGCCTCGTCAATGAGGGCAATGACAAGAGTCCTGGCTCTTCCACGTGCTTGGAAGCGTGGCAAGGTGCAGAGTTTTGCCAACTCGCACGAGTCCCCATACGATTTCAGCGCGGCAGCACACACTATCTGGTCATTCACGGAATACACCATAAAGCTGCGAATACCACCCAAGAGCTCCTCTTCTGTAACTGGCCGCAAGGCTCCCTCAGCTACATAGGGCTGCATAATAGCCATAATCTGTCGGACGTCGCTCTCATTTGCCGCTCGCAAAATATTCGGGTACTCCTGAGTAAAGAGCGTCCCCGAACCAGCGTGCGTAAATACCTCCTCGAAGATCGCCCCGCGACGCGCCCTCACCAACACGAGATCGATCCCGTGCCTTTCCTGCTGCTCCACCAAAAACCGCACACGCTCAACCGGAATGTTGAAGCTCGCTCCGCTGTTGAGAGCTTCACGTATCTTCTCAACTGGAGGATAGGATTTAAAAACACCATCGATGTAGAGTCCGGACTCCTCGCTTGGAAAGAAAACCTTCTGACACCCAAGCGCAACCAATAACTCAATTACAACACTTTCCAGCGCTTGCCGGCCGGCTAGCTCGCGCGGCATATCCTGAAGCGCGACAAACGGAGCAGCCCCTGATCTGAGCTCTCTCTGCAAACGTTCTATAAACGCTGGCGTACCAAGCTCAGATGCCGAAACCTCGATAACAACAAACCGGTCACCCGAGCGATTCCACGTTTCAAGCACAGACACCAACTCATCATCGTCCGGGCACACAATTACCTGCCTAATCCCGGCAGCTTGCAAAACTCTCAAATCCATTACCACTTGTTCACAGTGCCTGTGTTCCTGGAACAAAAAACCGAAGAGCGTATTTTGGAATCGCCTGCAGTAGTACAGGAGCTCTAGGGTCGATAGGATCTGCGTATCGATAGATGGGCTAGTCACACGCGAACTCGGGGCGTTTTACCGTTAACTCTAAACACTGCACCAATAGATTAGGGACAATTCGAGTGCAAAACAATACCCGTAGGCGTCGACCTTTGCGTCGACCATTACTCGCCGTAGATGATCACCTCATCCTTGCGCCAAATTCCGAGGACATACGACTGACGTCGACTGTCACAGCCGTATACAGTGGAGATGCCGTTGGCTTTTGCAATATCTCCAATCGCGCGCGTGTCCCATTCCGCTGTGACATCGATCCGCGTTGTTGGAAGCTCAATCCTCTTTGAATTTCCCCTACCGACCTTAGTTCCCAGAATCGTACCACGAAGGTCCTTACAAAGCGGTTGTACAGTGTCGGTACAGAGAAGTCCACGCGAGATTACTCCACATCCAGCGCTAGTCAGGACTATCATCAATAAAGCTATCCAGCGCCCTGTCTGCATAGGACGTGCTCGACCTCTAGTCGCCATAAACAATAGTATCGCGACGAACGTAGAGTCCGAATAGGTAGCTCTTAATACCCATATCCATGTGGTTCACCACCTTAATATCACCATTCTTTGCTGCTGCTGCTACCCCCGCATCTCCCCAAGCTACCAGCCAAGCCACTGAATAGTTCGACGACACCCCTACCTTCGAGCCGAGCTCTGTCTTCCAGAGATCCTCATCGAGGGGGAAGCGGATATTGGAGTACATGCAGCCAGAGGCCGACAAGAGAATGACTAAAATGAGCAACACACGTTTCATATACGGGCCTCAGGTTAAACAGTGATTCGGTCGCACTATAGCGATTTGCACATGTCCGCGCCACTAAAACTAACAAGGCTACGGTTTAGTCAGAACGGAATCAGAACAACGCGCCTTAAAGGAACGTGACCGTCACTTATTGATTTAATGCCCAAGATCGGACTTAAACCGACACGGGATTTCTCCCCCAGGATTTTAAGAAGTTTGTGCGAACTGATTCCAGTCTCGTTTCAACTACCTACAAGCACACTCCCTCAATGAGAACAGAGTGAGAATAGCCCGATGTAAATGCTTGTTCTCACGTGCTGTCCACTTTGAATTCGCAGGGTGAGAATGTAATGGGTCCATTAAGGGGAAGCAAGGGTGCTGGCGGATGAGAATGGAGTGAGAACGAATCTTACGAGCGACGCTTCGCAGCGAGCAGTTTGTCGATTCCCCTAAGCCTGACACAGGGCTCGCACTAGCAGCGTCGTATAGGCTACCTAAGGCTCACTACTCGTCGCCCCGACGCCCCTCCCAGGCGAAATTAACTATGGATGGCGTTCGGTTCAAACGGGGCACATTAAGTGGCTTTCCCCCGTCGGTTCCAACGCTTTTGTACCTAAACGATAAGCCTGTTGAAGAAGTGATTCGCAGTGTGCGAGAGCGGCGTTTGACTCCCCGATCAGGTCCATCTGTCGTTAACAAAAGCGTGACGGAGCATGTGGACTGCACCCCTTCTGCGTCACGACACCGTGCCCCCTCAAAGCGTAGATCAAGGAGCTTGGTCCCTCCCGCACCCAGGGGCTTGTAAGTCTCGCGCGTCACGACCAGCCCCTCATTATCGTTTCTATTGATATCGATCGAGCCGCGTGGGGTTGATAACCATAACTCCTGTTTTTGCGACGGAACCCGCTTTACCCATGGAAAGTACTTAGCATACCAATACTCCATGTCTCCGAATCGAATATTGAGAAGCTTGGGTTTTTTCGGAGTTTCCGACCCACGCGGGGAAAACCATATGAAGTACTCAATGTAGTCCCTTGAGGTGAATGTGTGCGGCTCTGCCTCCGAAGCAGAGATACAAGTCATAAGCAGTGCAATCACTGGAATAATACTGGCAGCCCCGTTCTTCATACTACACTGCACTCCAGCTTTCATTTACCTGCGAGCCCCTTCCTTAGACCAGTGTAAAAGGTACCACACTGTAATTGTTGCAATCGCCAAAAATATTTCTATTGCTCACTATACTCTACGATACGCTCAAGCTCTGAGAGGGTCTATTTCGACTTGGTAAGTAGTTGATTGGCAGTTTGCAGTAGCATGGCGTTTGCCTGATGAGCGCTGGCGAATGAGAATGGAGTGAGAACAAATCTTACGAGCGACGCTTCGGAGCGAGCAGTTTGTCGATTCCCCTAAGCACCACTCGTAATCGCCGCTGACAGCTTGCGAAACTCATCTTGCCTCCCGTCAGCTCGACACTGCCCCACGAACGCTCAAGAATGGTAATATCGAGCCCTCTGAAAAATTCAGCAAAAGACGTCGGCATCTCTGAACCTCTATTAGAGAAGGTCTTCGTGATAGCACCTTTGAGTGTTCTTCGCGCCTTTACCTCGTCAAACAAGATAACCAGGTCAAAAAGATCCTTTGCTCTGGAATTACCCGATCCTCTACTTACCAGAGTCTCAAGCTTCTCAGCAAAGATGCTCTCAAGTGGGTAGATTCGCCATGACAGAGGAGGCTCCCCCTCGACGATTGAGCTAACCTTCGCCACCTTGGGCTTACCCAGAATCACATCTCCAAATCCAACATCGACATGAACGCGGGAGAGCTTCTTCAGCTTGCGCGCCTCTTTTGGCAGTGGACCAATCTGAAAGGGTATCTTGATGCGATACCCGCCGTATTGCCCTTGATCGATCAGATCCTCAACTGCCACCTCTCCAAAGTACAAACCGTCGTCCAGATCCCTCGCGAGCGCCTCCGTCACACGGGTAATAAGCCTTTGTTTCGGTATATCTTGCGCGAGAGCATCGAGATCGCGCGTGAAGCGCTGGCTACCAAAGCTCTTCAGCAGAACAAAACCACCCTTAAAAACGAGCTTGTCCCTAAGCCCCTTGTGAGCCTCAATTCGCGCCACAATCCTTTCAAGAGCAAGCACCACTCGCAATTCGTTTATCGAAAGCGTTGAGACCTTGGCAAGTCGGGAGAGCTCCCGCAGGATGTACTTGCTCTTATCATCTTGGGTCATGAGAGAGCCTCGACGTACGGAACCACTCTGTGGTGCACTCCCATTGCGGATGCAAGGTTGAGAACTTTGGTAGCTGTTGTCTTCTTGGTCGCTATCGCCCTCTTGAGGGCATCGATTCCCATGCGAGGAGAGATTATGGCTTTGACGGTAAGCGCATCCACGATAGTTCGCTCAATCGTTGTGATCGAATAGCTACCGTGAGAAGCAACTCCCACCTTCCACATCGGGTCGCGTGCTCTATAGAGTTTCAGCGAACTGCTCTTTACGCGCTTCTCTTTTGGCACCATCAGCCACACCTGCTTTGGAATCGCATCCGTAAGCTCATAGTAACTGAGAGCAGAAAGTAAACACACAACAGCAGGCGTGCCAACTCTCTTGGTAGCGCGAATAAAGAGGGTCTCGTCTGAAGGCTCTTGGTATGCAGCAGTGTAGAGCCCACGCTCAACCCTCTCTATCTCTCCAGTGCTTAGAAGCAGCTTGAGACGATACTGCGTCAATCCCGCGGCGATCGCCTCTTTGAAGGTGAAGGGGGCTTTTTTTAACCGTGGCGGAATCTCTGCAATCATTTATATAAAATGACACATTATTGATTTTGTGTCACTTTATATAAATCGCTTATCAACCCTTCTCCTCATGACAAACGCCACCCCCCAGATTCACTGCTCAGCCCGAACGCTCAAGGAAATAGGGGTACCTCCGAAATCGATCGGCTACGGGGACTCTGAAACCGACCAGTTTTTTTGCTGGTACTGCAACCTCCTTTTCATCAACCGAAAGAAGCATCTCATGTTTGTGAACGCCGCCACTCGTTATCCCCTTCTCTCTGAGGAGGTAACAAGGGATGATATTCGCTCGCTCGACGCCGTTCTCGCGTTCAGTCTAGTCCTACAACTTCAGCACGAGGGAGTCTCGCACGACGTCATTCATAAGGTAACAAGCGATCTAGCAAACCCCACTCTAGGAAAGTCTAACAACCGTTCTATCATCGGTACCGCTGTCGAGTACGAACGGATGATGTGGGCATATCTTGAACCCTCTCCCCACCGCCGCACTTGGCATACCATAAGATATAATCAGCGACCTTACCGATAAGCTTAGAACCCAAAGCACGGTTTGTTTTGCGGAAGGTGATCTCGGAAACGAAATTGCGAGCACCGAAAATTTCATCTAATACCGCTCGAAGGAAATGAGAGTTCTCGTCCGAGATCTGAATAAAAATCGAACCGCTGTCATCAAGAAGTTCGTGAGCTAGCTTTATTCGTTGTTGCAAGTAGGACAAAAAAGAATGAACACCAAGCTCCCATGTATCCCTAAAAGCCTTAACCGTCTCTGGCTGAGTAGGCAGATCATCATCGCTATTGTCCTTGACTTCATTTCGGTTAACGAACGGTTGAAAGTTAGAACGATACGAAATCCCGTAAGGCGGGTCGAAATAAAAGCACTGAACTTTGCCCTTCATGCCTTCTCTTTGCAGCAGGCTGTTCATCACAAGTAACGAATCCCCCGCAATCAGCCGATTGCTCCATCCTTGCGAATGCGTATAGAACTCGACCGCCTGGTGTAACGGCTCCCTTTTTTGAAAAGGATCAAACAGGGTCATCTGCCGCTGCTCCGGCTGAGGAGCCAAAAAACTCTTAATTATTCTCTTCGGCTCTATTCTCTCGTGAACATGAAGACTCACATTTTGAACCTCAAAGCTCGTCCCCTCTTTCTTACCAGCCCACGAGAGATGAGGGTCAATGTGTGGGTCATGCTCATATCTCGTTTTACCGTTGAGCTTATCAGTCTGTGTGGAGACCAACCCCACAGGCGGATTGTTTAAACGCTTTTTATCTTCATGCGAGTATGCCTCAATATCTAACTCTTTCCTCTTTTTCGACGCCTTTGCCATCTAACTTGAGAGTCGGGAGTTCTCCCGATATTTTTACTCCCGTTTTGCGGAGAGCTTAGCCAATTCTATGGCGAGTTCGACCCACCGATCGATAAGTTTTTTGAATCTTTTAAACTCTC
>JBIKKR010000166.1:0-6418 GCA_044360225.1 Bdellovibrionota bacterium
CTTTTGCTTTGGAGCCGGCAAGTAAGGATGACTGTCATGATACGAGCGGCCCAAGCCCTTCCCCAAGCTGAGCGTGACCCTTGAGTTTGGCGGCGAACGCGTACGGCATGGCGAAGATTCCGCTCGGCGTGATTGTTGGTTGGCTGGTAAAGTTCTGGTTGCTCGATGAATCGAAAGAGCGATTCCCAATGGCGCAATAGACGCTTTTTCATCTTTGCGCCACCCGGTGGAGCTTCGCCTGAGTGCAAGAACATATAAAGCTTACGCCTAAGCCGCACACATTTTTTATGCCTCTCCTCAATCGGCATCTGATCTCTGGCATTCCAGAGACGAAACAATCTACGAAAATACGCCAGCAGTTTCGTTCCAAATTTTCTGGTTTCCGCATCTGGTACCGTCGTCAGGAACTTTATGTCCCGTATGAGGTGCGCCAGGCAAAACTGTTGAATTCCCTTCGAGTACGATACATAGGCGCTGTAAAAATCACTAGTAATCGCCCCACCAAAGGTTTCACCGAGTACTTGCTTGAGTACCTTGGAACCTCGGGAGGAATGGATCGAGAAAAATGCTATCGACTGCGTGCAGAATATCCAGAGCCAGAACATCTTACCATTATCCTTCCAGCTGGTTTCATCTATGTTGAGAGCAGTTTCGCTCGGCAACTTTTGTTCAACCTCTTCATAGGGATTGCGTAGAGCTTCCGATACTCGCTGCACAACTCGGCAGAGCAGTCCTCGTGATACCGGTAATCCCAATACGTCTTGGAAGAAGTCACTTAGTTCAGTATATGATGCCCCAAGGTTTCCTTTCATGTAGGCAACAAGCGCTTGAAGTCGCGGGCCGAGAAGCTGCCCCGCGTTGATGGGGGCAGATGCATAGTGCACCACGTTACATTTATGGCACCGACACCCTAACAAGCGGTGTTCCGTTACCTCTATCGGTTTCTCTCGAAGCTCGATCACTTGTTGAACGATCTCTTCTGCATCAGGATCCACTGTCAGTTCCGAACCGCAATCAGGACAACTCTCAATACGATGAGGTACCTTTACGTCAACCTGGTCGGGTGGAAGCAGCTCTCGATTCTTGCCTGCATGACCAGGTTGTCCGCCGATCTTGCGCTTGCCGGGCTGCCGTTGCTCGGTTCGTGCCTTTACGATGTCTGATGAGGGCGGCTTCGATGATGTGCTCGAGTCCTTCTTGAGTCGCGCAACCTCCTCTTCAAGCTCTTGTACCCTTGCAATCAGCACCTTAATGATCGCCAATGCATCATCCAGTGTATTGATCTTTGTGAGGTCAATTGTATTTATCACAAGTCAGTTTATGACACATATTGTGATTCCTAGATAGTGGCAAAATGATGTGGGCCTAGATTAACACAACACCGCCAAACAGAACTTTAATCATACCGTCCGCGTTCAACTCCAAACTCAGGGGGAACCCTTAAGCTTGCTCTTAGACCACCACTATTATCTTGACTCCGTCAACGCAAAAACTCCTCACTCAAATCCTCCCTCGCTCCTACTGTCAATACCTTATAAAGGAAGGAGGGCGTGAACGGTTACAGAAAGTGTCATTGACGTGCGCTTTGTTATACGCTTGGGTTGAAGATGCGAGCATGCAGCAATCAATAAAAATTAACTTTTCTGTTCTTTTGCCTTGCTGCCAAAATCGGAAAGCGATCCCTTGGAGTCTAACGTGCCAAATAGGAATTCCTGCGATATCCCAGCGGCTTCGCGGCGAGTCTCCGTTAGCTCCTTGCATGCACCACGGCAAGTCGGAATTGTGTTCAGGTAGCCTAAGCCACCGCGTAACCTCCGCCGCTCTTAAGGTTTTTCTGAGTATTACCGTAGGCAGCTCTGCTTCTCAACAGTAACCTTCGCATTCCACGGCATCCTCGCCAACGCGAGCGCCATTCCACAAGTATCAGTAATTCCCGCAAATATCAATCCAGCACCAACAAAGGCAGAGAGTGCGATCCACGTCGGGTGCACGAAGTAGCCCAGAAACGCTCCGATGAATACGAGCGCTCCAGCTGCGATTCGAACCTGTCGCTCCAGCGAGATAGTCTTCTTGCCGCGCACAACGGGGAGTCCAGCACTATCCCAGGCACTCACGCCACCTTCGAGCACGACTACGTTGGGGATACCACTGGAGATGAGTCTTTCACTTGCCTGACGCGCCCGACCACCTGACCGACAGACGACGACGCAGCCGCTCTTGCCTGCGGTGAGCTCCTGCACTCTGCTCGGGTTCAGATCGCTTAACGGGTGTAACACTGCTCCTTGAATGTGCACTTCCTGATATTCAGCGGGGGTGCGAACGTCGAGGAACAGGGCTGTAGCTTGCTGTTGTTGGGCTTGCTGAGGGGTGATCGTTTGTGGTCGAGACATAGTGCGCTCCTTTTTTCAAAAATGAATAAGGCTATGTTTATCCAGTTTCGCTGCTAAGAGCTAGGGAATCTTCGCTTGCACGAATTTTTGACCCCTTTTTCTAAAGTATTTTTGATGCTTGCCGACCAACTGGGTATGAGCGGGGGAATGGTGAAAACCTGGAGTTTGCTGGGACCTGCGGTGGTATTGGTTGGGGTCCTCTCTGGGTGTTGCCATGAGGCTGAAGTTCCGCTTGCTGTGCGTGGGCTTTACAGCGCGGATCCACGTGAAAAGAATCGGTCGCTGCAGACCTTGGCGCAGTGCCCGCAGCAATCAAAGCCGTCGGTGCAGCGTATCGCGGCGCTTATGTACGACTCAAACGTCGGTGTGGCCAGTTCGGCAGCGTATGTCTTACGCAAGATGAACTCTCCGGAGGCTCGAGAGGCGCTTGAAGCGGCGGAGCAGGCGCGGCTGCGCAAGCGTCAGCAGGGATAGGGGTTGTCAGCTCTATCTCAGCCGCACGGACGGGTAAGACCTTGCTTTGGCTGATTTCCACCCATTCTAAAACTCGATAAGCCATTTGAAACAACAGTAATCGTGGTTATACATATCGAGAGGTTACTGATCAGTATCTGGTGGTGATCTGTTCCTGGATGGTATCGTTTCTCTCAATCAAGGGGTTTTTCGATAGTGAAATTTAAAGACTACTACGAAACATTAGGTGTCGATCGTAAGGCTACGGCGGAGGAGATTCAGAAGGCTTACCGTAAACTTGCGCGCACGTTTCACCCCGACGTGAATAAGACAAAGGAGGCAGAGGATCGCTTTAAAGAGATAAACGAAGCCAATGAGGTGCTCAGTGACCCTGAGAAGCGCAAGCGCTACGATGCGCTCGGGGCCAACTGGAAGGCTGGCCAGGACTTTAAACCACCTCCGGGGTGGGAAGCCAACGGTGGGGGATTTCAGTTTAATTTTGGAGAGGGGGGCGCTGGATTTACGGGATTCAGCGATTTTTTCGATGCGATCTTTGGCAACTCGGGCTTTGGAGGTGCAGGCTTTGGTGGCGGAGCCTTCAGCGGTTCAGGATTCAGCGGTTCAGGATTCAGCGGGTCTGGATCCGGCGGTGCTCGTCCCTTTAGTGGTGCTGCAGGTTCTGGGTTTGGCAGAGCCACGCCGCAGGCGAGTGAGGCGCGATTAACAATAACGTTTGAGGATGCCTTCCGGGGCGCTACAAAGTCAATCCAGGTGCAGGATCAATCCGGACGTGCTCGTACTCTGCAAGTAAAGATCCCGGTTGGTACCAATAATGGAGGAACGATTCGCTTGCCAGGTAAGCAAGGCGAAGGGGATCTCTACCTCAAGATTACTTTGGCTCGTCATCCACGCTACTCAGCATCTGGCAACGATCTTGTGGTGAAGCTTCCAGTGACTCCGTGGGAGGCAGCGCTCGGAGCCAAGGTAGATCTTGTTCTACCTGATGGGACGATTAAGCTCTCTGTTCCCCCTGGCGCGCAGAGTGGTTCAAAGCTGCGTGTAAGAGGGCGTGGTTTCGCCGGGGCAAAGGGTGTGCGAGGGGATGCACTGGCAGAGATAAAGATAGTCGTGCCTGAGTCGCTATCTGCTGAGGAGCGCAAGGGGTTTGAGGATTTGGCCGCACTCTCGAGCTTTAATCCGCGCGGGTAGTCAACAAATCAAATGCCTTATCTTTTTTCAGAAAAGACTCGATAAACGCCCAAACAGTGCTTATCTAAAGATAGTCGGTACACGGGTTACGTCACAACAGAATTCGCTACGTAGGGAAACGATGGACTTACAGAAATTCACTCAGAAATCTCAGGAAGCGTTACAGGATGCACAGGCGCAAGCGGTTCGTCGGGGTAATACGGAGGTTGATGTTGAGCATCTAGTGCTTAGTTTGGCGCAGCAGAATGGTGGGCTCATTCCGAGGCTCTTCGCTAAGATGGAGGTCCCGCTCGATAGCTTTACCGCGCAGGTGGAGAGGGAACTCGATAAACGCCCTAAAGTATCGGGCCCTGGCATAGAGCCCGGTAAGGTGTTTCTGACGAATCGCCTCGGCCAGGTGTTTGTTAAAGCTGAGGAGGAGGCTAAGCGTCTTAAGGATGAGTACGTCTCTGTGGAGCACTTATTTCTTGCAGCGCTGGAGAGTGATACCAAGAGTCCCTTGGGAGCTATCTGCCGATCGCTCAATCTAACGCGCGATAAATTCCTGGCAGCGCTCACAGTCGTGCGTGGAAATCAACGTGTACAGAGTGCTAATCCTGAGGCTACATACGAAGCTCTAGATCGCTACGGTCGGGACCTGGTTCAGGAAGCCAGTAAAGGTAAGCTCGATCCGGTTATCGGACGTGACGGTGAGATTCGTCGCGTTATTCGCATTCTCTCGCGTAAGACCAAGAACAACCCAGTTCTTATCGGTGAGCCCGGTGTGGGTAAGACCGCGATCGTTGAGGGTTTGGCACAGCGGATCGTTCGTGGTGATGTGCCCGAGGGGCTCCGCGATAAAACTATCTTCTCGCTCGACATGGGCTCGCTCATCGCGGGTGCGAAGTATCGTGGAGAGTTCGAAGAGCGTTTGAAGGCAGTTCTGCAAGAGGTCAAGAACTCGGAGGGAAGAATTATCCTGTTTGTTGATGAGTTGCACACGATAGTCGGCGCCGGAAAGAGTGAGGGCGCGATGGACGCCGGTAATATGCTCAAACCGATGCTGGCGCGCGGCGAGCTGCACTGTATCGGTGCTACAACCCTCGATGAGTACCGCCAACATCTAGAGAAGGATGCGGCGCTTGAGCGGCGTTTTCAGCCGGTAATGGTCGATCAGCCGAGTGTTGAGGACACGGTGTCGATTTTGCGCGGTGTTAAAGAGCGCTTTGAGGTGCACCACGGTGTTCGCATTCAGGATAATGCGCTCGTCGCGGCAGCGACGCTCTCGCATCGCTATATCTCGGAGCGGTTTCTGCCAGATAAGGCGATCGATCTAGTCGATGAGGCGTGCGCTACGATTCGAACTGAGATCGATTCGATGCCGGCTGAGCTTGATGAGATTACTCGAAGGATTATGCAGCTTGAAATCGAGGAGGCAGCTCTCAAGAAGGAGACGGACAGGGCGAGCCAGGAGCGGCTCAAGGCGCTCACAGATGAGCTCTCTGAGGCGCGCCTGCAAGCAGACGCGATGCGTTCGCAGTGGCAGAAGGAAAAGGATGCCATTCACAAGGTGCAAGCTATCCGTGGCCAGCTTGAGCAGCTGCGTCATGAGATAGAGAAGGCCGAGAGACAGTACGACCTGAACAAAGCCGCGGAGCTCAAGCACGGTAAGATGCCGCAGCTCATGAAGGAGCTAGAAACCGAGCAGGCTGCAATAGAGCGAGATGGTGCGCGCAGGTTGTTGCGTGAAGAGGTCACTGAGGGGGAGATCGCTGAGATCGTAGCCCGCTGGACGGGGATCCCGGTCACTCGATTGGTTGAGGGCGAGAAGGCCAAGCTTCTTAAGCTCGATGAGATTCTGCATCGCCGCGTGGTAGGCCAGGAGGAGGCTGTGCGTTTTGTGGCTGATGCAGTCATCAGGGCCCGAGCCGGAATTAAGGATCCGCGTAGGCCGATCGGTTCGTTTATCTTCCTTGGACCTACGGGCGTAGGTAAAACCGAGTTGGCCAAGACCCTTGCAGAGGTGCTCTTTGATAGCGAGCAGAACTTAATCCGTATCGATATGAGCGAGTATATGGAGAAGTTCGCGGTGACTCGACTGATAGGAGCTCCTCCAGGATACATCGGCTATGAGGAGGGAGGGCAGCTGACTGAAGCGGTCCGGCGTAAACCCTATAGCGTGATCCTGTTCGATGAGATCGAGAAGGCGCATCAAGATGTATTTAACGTATTGCTGCAGATCCTCGATGATGGGCGTGTGACTGATTCACAAGGTCGCACAGTAGACTTTAAGAATACGGTGATTATTCTGACATCGAACATCGGGTCTCAGCACCTCTTAGAGGGTATCTCAAAGAGTGGTGAGATTAGTGAGGGGGCGAGAAATT
>JBIKKR010000236.1:0-3065 GCA_044360225.1 Bdellovibrionota bacterium
CTTCAGACCGGAGTTCTTAAACCGTATCGATGAGATCGTTCTGTTTAAGCCGTTATCGCTCAGTGAGATAACGTCGATCGTTGATCTCCTTCTTGGGGATGTTACCAAGCGCCTCAGTGAGCGTGGTGTTACGATTGAAGTATCCCCGGCAGCTAAAGAGCATATTGCTCAAGCTGGATACGATCCGGTGTACGGAGCAAGGCCGCTTAAGCGCTACATTCAGCGTGAGCTTGAGACCCGAGTGGGGCGAGCGTTGATCGCCGACGAGCTTCAAGCTGGGGGCAAAATAGTCGTTGATGCCGCGGGCGGAGAGCTTTCAGTGGTGACTCACAACGGAGGTGAGAGTAAAGCTGCTTAACAGGAAGAGGCAAATTCCGCTATCGCGGTGTTTTGCCTCGCGTACCTCGACTATGCTTGCCTAGAGGGGGCAGTAATCAGCCAACCGGAATAGCTTCATCTGCAAAGTTGTCCATCGTTCGCAGCCGTATGAGCTTTTCCATGCGAGCGATGAAGTCACCTTTGCTCAGGGTTATCTGCTCCTGGGTGCAGTAACGTCTGAGCGTGATTGTGCCTTGCTCTGCTTCCTTGTGTCCGATAATCACCATATTCGGAATCTTGCGTGTTGCTGCTTCGCGGATCTTCTTGTTGAAGGAGTTGTCCGAGGTATCGAACTCTACCCGTATGAGACTGGCACGTAGGGCCGCTTCAACTTCGCGAGCATAGCGCTCAACCTCGGCGTTGACCGGTATAATCCGCGCCTGAATCGGTGCCATCCATGTAGGGAACGCCCCACCGAAGTGCTCTATCAAAAACGCGATAAAGCGCTCGTGCGCCCCGAGCGGGGCCCGGTGGATAATGTACGGGCGGTGCTCCTTTCCATCATCACCGATGTAGGTGAGGTTAAAATTGAGCGGCTGTGCGAAGTCTAATTGGGTTGTACTAATAGACTCCTCGCGGCCAAGCATGGTCGTTGCCTGAAAATCAAGCTTCGGCCCATAGAACGCTGCTTCTCCTACTCCAAGGATGTGATCTACTCCGAGTTCGTCGACCACTTCCTTGATGATTCTTTCTGAGAATTTCCACAGCTCAGGATTGTCAACGAACTTGTCCTTGTTGGCCGGATCGTGGGTTGAAAATCTCACCTTGATGTTCTCGAACCTAAACTTGCGATAGTAGTCGAGGGTCATATTGAAGGTAGCCTTCAATTCGTCTTTGACCTGATCGAGTGTGCAGTAGATGTGCGCATCGTTCTGAGCGATTGAGCGCACCCGTAGCAAGCCCGATAGAGAACCGGAGTCCTCATAGCGATATACCGTGCCGTACTCAGCAAAACGTAGCGGCAGCTCGCGATAGCTTCGTGGTCTGTGCCCAAAGATAATGTGATGGTGCGGGCAGTTCATCGCCTTCATGTAGTAGGCGCACTCTCCTTTTAACTCCATCGGCGGGAACATTGAATCCTTGTAGTATGGGAGGTGACCTGAGGTGTAGTAGAGGTTCTCCTTGGCAATATGCGGTGTGGCAACGCGGACGTAGCCGTAGCGTGCCTCCTGTTCTTTCGCGAAGGTCTCAAGAGATTCACGTATCGCTGTACCGTTCGGCGTCCACAGCGGCAGACCTGGGCCAACGACATCGGAGATAAGAAACAGCTCCAGCTCTTTGCCGAGTTTGCGGTGATCGCGTTCCCTGGCTAGCTGGCGCTTGTCGATGTATGCCTTTAACTCATCTTTGTTGGCGAAACAGAGCACGTAGAGCCGGGTGAGTTGCTTATTCTTTTCATCGCCGCGCCAATATGCACCGGCGAGCGAGTCGATCGTAAAACAGTCGGGAGGAATCTGCCCGGTGTGCTCAAGGTGCGGGCCAGCGCACATGTCTTCGAAGGGGCCGTTTGTATAAAAGCCGATCTCGGTCTCTCCACGCTGAGCGAGCTCAAGACAGTACTCGACCTTGTAGTGCTCGCCGCGACCCTTCAGGTATTCAACGGCTTCGGCAGCGCTACGTTTTGAGGCAATAAATGGCTGACGCTGACCTATGATCTTACGCATCCCTTTTTCGATCGCTTTAAAGTCCTCTGGGGTAAGGGGGGAGTCGAAATCAAAATCGTAGTAGCAGCCGTTGTCTATCGGTGGGCCAAAAGCGAGTTTAGCGTTGGGGCGAAGCTCAAGTACTGATTGAGCCAAAACGTGCGCGAGCGAATGACGAAGCGCGTAGAGTGGGTCGAGTGGTGCGTCCATAACCTGTTACAAAAAAATACTCAGCAAGACGATATCGTAACACCGCTTGGCTATCAACCGTTGTATTGGCAGAGGTTGGCTCGCGGTCCTGCCCACGCGTGGTCATAGGCTGCATGTGTCTGATCGTCTACAGTGGCCAAGATAGCGATGTTTGCCAGGGGATTTTTATGGGACGCTGCCTTACCTGCCATAACGATTATGACAAGAGCTTTGAGGTTATCGTTGACTCAAAAAGCTATACCTTCGATTGCTTCGAGTGTGCCATTCATCGACTTGCTCCTGAGTGCTCGCACTGCGGGTGTCGGATTATCGGGCATGGGGTAGAGAGCGGAGAGGTGTACTTCTGTAGTGCCCACTGCGCTCACAAAGAGGGGGTCATTGATGCCCGGGATCGAGTGCCGTAGGAATGGTGTACCTTCCTGTCTCTGCCAGAAATATAGCCAATGACCGAAGTCTCAAGCGAAGCAGCTGCTTGTGTCATTTGCTATGGATCCGCGAATGTAAGTTAAAACAACAGCTTATAGTGAGCATGGGGCAGCTCAAAAACGATTGTAGGCTCGATTTTGTGCTCACGTTTCCCTCCACGTCTGCCGAATCCCTCTCCAGGAACTAAGAATGCGGGGAGGCGCATATGTCTGCCAAAGCAGAAGAGGGCGATAAACCTACAGAAGAGAAGCCCAAGAAGAGCAAAAAGAAGCTGGTGATCATGGCTGTGATCGGCCTGGTTAGTCTGGTCGGTGGCGCGGGAGTGGCGATGGTGTTTTCAGCCAAGGAGCCACCGCCAGAGGAACACGCCGAGGAGGATTTCCATGAGCCTGCGGCGGAGGTCAGAGA